>QIAS01000039.1:0-7301 GCA_003225615.1 Acidobacteriota bacterium
CATTTCTCTTGTATTGCGCACTTCCTGTGCTGGCCAAGAAAACAGAAACCGGCTTTCTCGATCGCACCGTCTCGGCCGGGGGTATCACCTACCGGTATCAGGTTTTCGTGCCGGCTAATTTCGGTCCGCACAAGAAGTGGCCGGTGATTTTGTTCCTGCACGGCGCTGGTGAGCGTGGTGATAACGGCTTGCTGCAGACCGATGTTGGCCTCGGTCACGCGATTCGCAACAGTCCCGCTGATCTGCCGTTCGTTGTGGTGATGCCGCAGTGTCGTACGGATAGACACTGGATGGATCCCGAGATGCAGGCCCAGGCGCTGGCCGCTCTAGAGGCCTCAATTAAAGAGTTCAACGGCGACCGCGATCGCGTTTATCTCACCGGAATCTCTATGGGCGGGTACGGCACATGGGATTTAGCGGCGAAATATCCGGGCAAGTTCGCCGCCCTGATTCCAATTTGTGGTGGGATTCTCGGGCCCGAACGGTTTCCGCAATTGCATGTAAGTCTGGCGGATGATCCCAAGATTACTGATCCCTACGCCGAGACGGCGCACCGCATCGGAAAGACTCCGGTGTGGATTTTTCATGGAATGGAGGACGATACAGTGCCGGCTGAGGAATCGCGCAAGATGGCGCGAGCACTCGAGGCTGCCAGCGGAAATGTGCGCTACACCGAATATCCCGGAGTTAGCCATAACTCCTGGGATAGAGCCTACGCCGAGCCCGGGCTTGTCTCCTGGCTGCTGCAGCAGAAACTAAGCAGGTAGAAATCGGAATCTACGTTTGACCGTCGCAAAAAAAGAGAACTCCGCCACCAAGTCCGCCCTGCGCAAGGCGGGACTCTTTTACTTCGTCTGGGTGATGTTCTCGTATTGCACCGGGGGACCATTCGGGTTGGAGGACATGGTCACGACCTCGGGCCCGGGCATGACGCTGATTTACCTGCTGGTGATTCCTTTCTTCTGGTCTATTCCAGTCTCGCTGGTAGCGGCGGAACTAACCACGGCAATGCCAGTCGAAGGAGGCTTCTATCGCTGGGCCCGAGCGGGCTTCGGGGATTTTTGGGGATTTCTTGCGGGATGGTGGAACTGGTGCGCGTCTTTTCTTCTGGGAGCCGCCTACGCCGTGCAGTTCTCCGATTACCTCGGCTTCTATTTTCCGCAGCTGACCGGCTTGAAGCACTACCTGGTCTCGCTAGTCGTCATTGCGCTCATCACCTGGATCAACGTTCGTGGTATTCAGGCCGTGGGAAAATTCGCGACCGCGCTTGAGCTTTTTATCCTGTTGCCGGTGGCTGTTCTGGTCGTGATTGGTCTGATGAAGTGGCGACACAATCCTTTCGTTCCGGTGGTCCCACCACATCAACCATTGTTCAATGTGTTCGGAGTGGGACTTGCGCTCGGATTGTGGCTCTATTCCGGCTATGAGCAATGTTCCACGGTGGCGGAGGAAGTGGAGAAACCGCAGCGGACCTACCCGCTGGCGCTGGCGATCGTTGTTCCCATGTCAATCGCGGTGTATTTCCTGCCGACATTCGCCTCGCTGGCCGCCTTAGGGAGCTGGCAGGATTGGCACACGCGCTACTTCTCCGACGCTGCGCGCCTTATCGGCGGACCGTGGCTGGGCGCGTGGATGACCGTGGCGGCTATGGTGACCAATATCTCGCTTCTCAATGCCACAGTGTTGGCCTCTACCCGCATGCCGTTCGCCATGGCCGATGACGGCTACCTGCCCCGCAGCCTGACCGGCATACATCCGCGCTACGGCACTCCGTGGATTTCGATCATCGCCTCGGCCGTCGTGTATGGGCTGCTTTCGGTGCTGACCTTGACCCAGCTGATCAGCGTGTACAGCTGGCTGCGCATTGCGACGACTATCCTGACCGTGCTCGCAGCCTGGCAGTTACGGCGCAAAATGCCAAACATGAACCGGCCATTTCGCATTCCATGGGGGCGTAAAGGTGTGATCTATGCGGTAGCTGCTCCTGTAGTGATGAGCGTGGTGGCAATGTTGGGTAGCGACCGCTACGGAACCGTCGGAGGCGTGGCGGGGCTGGCCGTGGGACCGTTGGTGTATTGGGGTTTGCGCAGAGTGAACATCTTCTCGGGTCACAACTGAAACGGTTGTTAACGTAATGTTTCGGTCCCGCAGCTTCTAGTAACGGCCGCCCCCGCTCGCGATTTCGCCATACGGCACATTCGGCGGAATACGGTAGTTGTCCCGTATGCTGTTCATGCGCCTCTCCATGCTGCGCATCTCCGATTGATTGTTCGTGGCGCGATAGCGCTGCCAACGCTGATAGTAGCTGTCGTACTTCTGTTGCCACTGCGGAGCCAGGACATGCCGATAGTTGGTGTTATTGCGGTGCCACGCCTGGTCCCTTGACCGATCCCAGTCTTTGTCGTGGTCGCGATCATGATTGCGATGCCATTGCCGGTCGCGATCCTGATTCCAGTCTTTGTCGCGATCTCTACCACGATTGCGGTCGTGATCTTTGTCATGGCCGCGATCTCGATCCCGGTCCTGGTCGCGATCTCGGTCGCGATCTCGGTCTCGATCTTGGTCTCTATCCTGTGGGTGCGCATAAGCAATTGTTATAAGACGCTCTGTGCCGGCCGCGGAAGGCGACTGCGCCAGGGCCGGCAAGCCCATTGCGATGAGACCGATTGCAACTCCAAATAATCGCTTCATGAAACCTCCTTGATGAGTTCCGGATAAGACGCTCGACCCACTACCTTTGAAACCCGGTTTACGGGCAGAAGTTGCCCACAGAATAGTCGCGGTCCCGTCAAAGCTATAAAGGCACTTCGACTTCACTCCGGGCGGCTTCGGCACAGGAAAACCTATATTGTTCCTAGCCGGATTAATTCACCCAATCCAAAAACTTGTACCAGGCTCCGGCCACAGGCAGAAACCATGGCTTACCGTTGTAAAGCCCGAGCGGTGCTCCGGGAAAAGGAATGCTAGCGAAGGGGTTGTCATTCTTGCCGCCTGCAATCCACTCCGCCATCTTCTCTCCTTGGTAAGTGGCCATGGCGACGCCATGCCCCGCGTATCCCACCGCGAAGTACATGCCATCCATCTGGCCAGCGTGCGGCATGATGTCAAAAGCGAAATCCAGGGTTCCTCCCCAGACGTATTCAATTTTCGTGTCCCGCAACTGCGGGTAAACGCTGATCATGCCCTGGCGCAGGATCTCGGCGCTTTTGCGGATGGTTTGCTCGTTTTCTGGAAAGAATGCAGCGCGTCCACCGAAGAGCATTCGCCGATCGGGCGTCAGGCGGTAATAGTAGAGATAGTTCTTGGAGTCGTAGATCATGCGGTTGCGGGGGCTCAATTCGCGCGCCACAGGTTCCGGCAAGACTTCGGTCGTGATGATGTAGGAGCCGATAGGAATAATCTTTTTCTGCAACTGTGGAGTGGCGGTTCCGGTGTAACCGCTCGTGCCTGCAAATACATCCTTGGCCCAAAGCGAGCCGCGCGAAGTGCTTAGACGCCAACCTCGGAGCCCCTGCCGCGTTTCTCGCTCCATCTTATGCAGTCGTGAGTTTTCGAAAATGGCAGCGCCCACCCGTTGTGCTGCGCGCGCCAGACCTGCCACATAGCGGGCGGGATTCAGGCCTGCGCTGACCTCGTCGACCATTCCGCCGTAATAAATATTCGAGCCGATCTCCTCCGATAGCTCGCTCTTTGGAATCACGCGCAAAGGATGATTGAACTCGCGGGCAATGACTTCCACCTGCCGCGCATAATCGTCAAAATGTTTTTGCTTGCAGGCCACTTCGAGGTGGCCGCAGCGGGAGAAATCGCAATCGATTCCTTCTTCGCGGACAATCTTTTCGACACAATCAATAGAAGTAATCGAGGCTGCGTACATTCGCTGCGTAGTCTCGCGCCCGTACATTGAAATCAGCTTGTTGGCGCCGAGCTTGAGCCCGGTCAGCACCATGCCGCCGTTGCGCGAACTGGCGCCCCAGCCAATGCTCTCGGCTTCGAGCACAGCGACCTCCGCGCCCTGCCTGGCAAGGATTCGCGCCGCGGAAAGACCGGTAAAACCCGCGCCGATTACCGCTACGTCCACGCTTTCCGGCAGCGCGGCCAAACGGTCGGTCTTCGGCATTTCCACTGTGGTCAACCAGTAATTTTGTTCGCGGAGTGTCATTGCAATTTGTTTCCTCACAGCACCGCCGTTTCTTCAATCATTCGGCCTTCGGCGAAGCGCGCTAAGCCTAACAGCGACGTATCCACCAGCGCACACTTTCCGGTGAGAATTAAATCGGACAGGATCTTGCCCGTAGCCGGGGCGTGCATGACGCCGTGACCGCTGAAGCCATTGGCCAGAAAAAATCCCGGTGCCTGCGGCGCCTCGCCCAGAACAGGGTGATGATCGGGCGTCATTTCATACAATCCCGCCCACGCCCTCTTGGGATTCACTGCGACATTTTCAAAGCTGGGTACACGGTCGGCTGCGCGCGTCAGAATCTTTTCGATGAAGGCGGGCTCGAAGTCCATTTTGTACCCCGGCGTTTCCTCGGGGTCATTCCATGCCAAGAGAAATCCCAGCCCTTCCGGCCGGAAGTGGAAGCCATTCGACATATCAATGATCATCGGCGCGCTGTGGGGAAATTGGTCGAAGGGTTCGGTGGGAACCAGCATGCGGCGCAACGGTTGAACCGGCAGGTCCACACCCGCCATGTTCGCCACCGGAGCGGCCCAGGCTCCAGCGCAGTTCACAACCCTTCGCGTGCTGACCGTGCCCCTGGTGGTCTCGACCCCTGTGATGCTTTCGCCATTCCGCGAAATGCCGGTAACCAACGCGTTCTTCCATAGTTTTGCTCCGTGGTCAGCAGCCCACGTCATTAGTCCGATCATTGCGCTGTAGGGGTCGACGAAGCCATCGGTGGAACAGAAACTTCCTCCGATGATGTCGTCGGCGCGCAACTGAGGAAACATGCTGCGAATGTCATCTCCTGTGAGCAGGCGGACATCTTTCAGCCCGAGCGCTAGCTGCTTCTCATAATTGGCGCGCAGGTAGGCCATATGCTTGTCGCTGGTGGCGCAAAACAGATAACCCTGTGGGCGGTAGCCGGAGGGATGCCCCAGGCGCTCCTCGAAGCTGGCATAAAAAGGAATCGAGTAGAGCGACATCTGGATGTTCACAGGGGTGGAGAACTGGGCGCGCACCCCGCCCATGCTCTTGCCCGTGGAACCCTTGCCCTGAGCGCTTTCCCGCTCGATAACCAGAACATTTCTGCAGCCTGCGACGGCGAGGTGGTAGGCGATGCTCGAGCCTACGATTCCTCCGCCGATGATGACCACATCTGCCGTTTGCATAAAGCACATTGTCCGAGGGCACGGGCGAACTGAGCATTGTAGTGCAGAGCGTCGTTGCGGAGGCTAGTACCCCCCTCTGAAGACAGCACAGACTCTGATTGTGCCTGCCCAATCCATAACTTGAACCCCACTTCGAACGTCTTTACACTTGGATCAATGCATCTTCACAGTCATGGCGAAGGTGGCCCCTCGCGCGTATTGCGAGTGTCCCTGTTCGTCACGCTGGCTTACATTGTGCTGCTGGTCATTTCCGGCATTCGTGCGCATTCGCTGGCGCTGCTTTCGGAAGCCGGGCACAATCTTTCGGACTTCCTGGCACTGCTGCTTTCCCTGGGCGCAGTTTACCTGCAAGCGCGGCCGCCAAGCGCGACCAAGACTTACGGCTATCACCGAGCGGGAGTTTTGGCGGCACTTATAAATGCTGTTTCGCTGGTTGCGGTCTCGTTTCTAATTTTTTACGAAGCATTCCGGCGCCTGCAAAGACCGGAGCAGGTTCACGCCGGCACCATGATCGGAGTAGCCGCCGCGGGCGTCGTGATGAACGGCGTCATCGCGCTTCTTCTCTACCGTTCCAGCCGCGACGTGAACATCCGCAGCGCGTTCCTGCATGAGATTGGCGATACGGTTTCCACGGCTGCCGTCATTGTTGGCGGCTGGGTGATACTGGCGACTGGCCAAGCGTGGGTCGATTCCGCGCTGTCCTTTGGGATTGGGGCGCTCATCCTGTGGTCGGGTTTCGGTATTGTGCGGGAGACACTTAATATTCTGCTGGAGGGCACGCCGCGGGGCATGAAATTGGCGAGGGTGGAGGCGGCCATCCGCGCGATTGACGGAGTGAACGACGTTCATGACCTGCACGTCTGGAGCATTGGGTCAGAAACGCATGCGCTCTCCTGCCACATTGCGATTGCCGATATTCCACCGTCGGTCAGCGAGCGTATTCTGCGCGATGTGAAAGAACGCCTGCATGTGGACTTCCGCATTGATCACACCACCATTCAGTTTGAACACGTGGAGTGCGAGGTGGCGCACGGCTGCATCATTCCAGTCGGCGAAGAAGGGCATCAGCACCAGCACTAACGGTTGTGTGAGATCGTGGCCGTTGCTCAATCAAGACTTCGGCTGCGATTTTCCACGCGCCTGGCTTTCGTAAATTTCTCTTACTCTTTCGAGTGTATCTATCTCTTCCGGCGGCTTGTCATGTCGCAAGCGCACAATACGCGGAAAGCGCAATGCGTAACCGCTGTTGTGCCGGTCTGAGCGCATGACGTTGTTGAACGCCACTTCTAACACAATTTTTGGCTCGACTTCGCGCCGGAAGCCCTGGTCTTCTACCGTATGCTCCAGAAACCACTTCGTCATCTCGGCAATCTCAGCATCGGTCAGCCCTGAGTACGCTTTGCCGACGTTCAGCAGCCGGTCGCCATCGCGCACGGCGAATGTGTAATCGCTTAGAACGTCAATTCGTTTTCCGTGCCCCCACTCCACACCGGTAACCACCACGTCCAGAGTCGCCAACTCGCGCTTCAGTTTCAGCCACGATTTCCCGCGCCGCCCCGGCGTATAGCGCGATTCCAGATCTTTAATCATCAATCCTTCGTTCCCGCGCTCCTGTGCCGCAGTAAATAACTCTTCCAACCGTTCCGGAGACGAAGCCTCAAACACGGGCGCCCGGACCACCTTGGTCCCGGTGACTTCCGCTTCGCTTGAAAACATCAAATTTCCTTGCTGCTCTCTGGAGCGCGCTCGCGCCCCTGCTCTTGGCGCCCTAAGCAGGCCGTTCAGGATCTCCGCCCTTTCGCGCAATGGACGATCGATCAGCAGTTCCCCTCCCGCATAGATCACGTCGAAGACGAGATACGCTACCGGGACGCGGAGAATCATTTCCCGGCTGACTTTCTTTCTCCCCAGCCGCTGTTGCAGGGCGCTGAAGGGCAGCGCCCGCCCGAGTTCCTCTCCCACGCCTT
>QIAS01000039.1:7394-13425 GCA_003225615.1 Acidobacteriota bacterium
GTACTTCGTCGCCTGCGCAATGGGCCTGTGCACGAATGCCGTCATATTTGTCTTCCACGACCGCATTCGTGAAATAAGTGAGCGCTTCCTGCGCATTTGCCGCCGGGCTGGCCAGCATGAAGCCAATGGGATGGAATAGCCGCATCTTCGCTTCGCCAAGCTTGCCGGCAGCCGCGAAGCGCAAGGCCTCACCGATGTCGCCGAGCAGCATATTGGCTCGCTGAACCTCCGCCAGCGTGCTGGCGAAGGCCTTTGCGATGGCCTCCTCCACCAGGCTCTCTTTCAAGCCAATCCGCAGGTCACCGGTCATGATCTTTACCAGGTACTTAGCTTCGACCGGTGTGGCACGGCCGAGCAGATCGCATAACAAAGCAGATTTGGCGGCAGGCCCGCGTGCAGCGGCAATCCGGCGAAATTGTTTTTCCACTTCGATTACGTTCAACGGTCCGGTTGCCAATGGTCTGGCGGGCAAAACCTCGCCTGCCACAGCGCCAAGATCGCCGTAGCGGCGGTAAGAATCCGTCAACTCCTGCTGCGTCTTACCGGAGAGTTCCTCTACCAGTTTCCACAACAGTGATCCACCCACCTGCAGCGTTGCTTCTTCATAGGCAGGGAAAACTCGGCCAGAAAGAAAAATTGTGGATAACGCCGCTTCCTCCGGTGGGCGCGACTTGAGGTATTCGGCAAGAAGCGCGGTCTTTTGCAGCTTCTTCGTCGTGCCTGCGATCGCTTCGGCAATTTCGGCCAGCCGCTGCATGCTAGTTCTTCGATGCAGAGCTCGTGCGAAACGACTCTAACTAGCTCTTGCACAGCCACTTACGCCATTCAGCGCATTCAAAAGCAGGCCCCGTTGTGATACTCTTATGCTTGCTACCACTCTGAGCGGAGGATCATCTAAGAAGCATGCGCTTTCTGCGTTCCATGTTGCGTTTTCTGGCGGCTGTGCAACTCCTGCCTGCTTTAGAAGGTGGGGAAGAGACCCTCGTCGGCGGCCAGGCGGTGCTTGAGGGCGTCATGATGCGCTCTCCCCATGCTTGGGCGATCGCCGTGCGTAAGCCTTCCGGCGAGATTGCCAGCCATAGCGAACCGCTGGCGCGGCCTTCAGAAAAGCATAAGTGGATGGGCTGGCCCATCGTGCGAGGGGTAATGACGTTGGGCTACGCTATGAGCCTCGGCTTCCGGGCGTTACGTTTTTCAGCCAATGTGGCTCTGGATCAGATCCAACCCGACGAACAGGGAACTGGCTGGCCGCAGTGAATATCATTTTTTCGGTTGGTTTCTTCATTTTCATGTACAAGTTCATTCCGCTGCTGGCGGCGACGGAATTGAAGAAGGTGAATCCGTTGTTCGGCGAGCAGATCATTTTCAACCTGGTCGACGGCCTGATCCGCATTGCGTTGTTCCTGCTGTTTATCTGGGGCGTTTCGCTCTGGCACGATATCCATCGCGTGTACGAGTATCACGGGGCCGAGCACAAGACAGTTTTCGCGTTCGAGAATGGCGATCCTCTCCAGACTGGCGCCGTGCAGAAATATTCGACCTATCATCCCCGCTGCGGAACCAGTTTCCTGATGACCGTGATGATCATCTCGATCCTGGCCTACACGCTGGTTCCGGTGACCACCTTTTGGGCGCGCTTTGCCGTGCGTATAGCGCTGCTGCCCGTAATTGCCGGCGTTTCGTATGAGATTCGCCTTGATGACCGCTCCCGGTTTGTGGCTTCAGCGCATCACGACGCAGTCTCCTTCCAATGACCAAGTGGAGTGCGCCATCACTGCCCTTGACGAAGCCATGGCGCTCGAGAAGCAGCGCGGTGGCGAACTGGTAATCGCCTAGCGGCCCCCCCCGCGAAACTTTTCTGCCTCATTCCCTTTTTAAATCTAAAATGACCGCAGTAGAGACGCGGCTCGCCGCGTCTCATGTAGCGGCAAACAGACGTCGAAGTGCACGTCCCTTATAGAGAAAATTACATGTTCGAGAGACTAGACCAAATCGAGGCCCGCTATGAAGAGCTGACGCAGGCGCTCGCCTCGCCCGAGATCACCAGTGACTCGACGAAATACCAGAAGACCGCGAAGGCGCACAGCGACATCTCGCCTGTAGTAGAGAAGTATCGCGAGTACAAAGACCTGAAGAAGGGCATCGCCGAGAGCAAGACGGTTCTGGCCGACGAGAAAGATCCCGAGATGCGGGCCTACGCGCAGGAAGAGCTCGACAAGCTCGAATCTCGCGTCGGCCAAGTCGAGGAAGAACTCAAGGTGCTGTTGCTGCCCAAAGACCCCAACGACGAGAAGAACGTCATCCTCGAAATTCGCGCAGGCACGGGAGGCGACGAAGCCACTCTGTTCGCCGCGGAAATTTTCCGCATGTATACGCGCTACGCGGAAACGCAGCGCTGGAAAGTGGAAGTGCTTTCCAGTTCAGAGTCTTCCGTGGGTGGCTTGAAAGAAGTGATTGCGTTGATTGAAGGCAACCGGGTTTACTCGCGCATGAAATACGAGAGCGGCGTGCACCGCGTTCAGCGCGTGCCGCAGACCGAACAGCAGGGACGAGTCCACACCTCTGCGATCACCGTGGCCGTGCTTCCCGAAGCGGAAGATGTGGACATCAAGATTGATGCCAAGGATCTGCGTGTGGATACGTTCTGCTCGTCGGGACCGGGAGGGCAGTCGGTCAACACGACTTATTCAGCCGTACGCATCACGCATATTCCGACCAACACTGTGGTGAGCTGCCAGGATGAGAAATCCCAGATCAAGAATCGGGAAAAGGCCATGCGGGTTCTGCGTTCCCGGCTGTACGAAGTAGAAATGCAGAAGCAGCAAGACGCCATGGCGAAGGAACGCCGCGCCATGGTCGGTTCCGGCGACCGCAGCGAAAAGATCCGCACCTACAACTTTCCTCAGAACCGCGTCACCGACCACCGCATTGGCCTGACCATTCACCAGCTCACGGAAGTGATCGATGGCAAGATTCAGCCTCTGATCGACGCGCTGGTGACCCACTACCAGGCTGAAAGACTGAAGGGCGAAACTGCGCCGGTAATGTGAACCGGAGGCTAGGTTATGCCTGCACTTGTGAATTAGAGATCAATTTTTCTCCGTGTCTCTATGCCTCCGTGGTGAAATAGGGCTTGTGCTTCTCAAGCAAGCGCTGGTTTCCGCCATCGACCGTCTCACCGCCGCCCAGGTAGGCTCGCCACGTCTCAATGCCGAGGTGCTGCTGATGTTTACCCTTGCCTGCGACCGTGCCTTCCTCTATGCCCATCCCGAGCGGGAACTGAGCGCCGCAGAAATGGCTCGTTACGACGACACGCTTTCGCAGCGCGCCCAAGGCATTCCCGCGCAGTACATCACTGGACACCAGGAGTTCTGGGGAATGGATTTGGTGGTCTCACCTGCCGTGCTCATCCCTCGTCCGGAAACAGAACACGTTATTGAGACTGTGTTGCCGCTGGCGCGGAAGATTCCCAAGCCAAAGATCGTGGATGTCGGTACCGGCTCCGGAGCTATTGCCCTTGCGCTTGCGAAAGAGTTGGCTGCGGCTGAGATTCATGCCACAGAAATCTCTCCGGCAGCTTTGGAGATCGCCCAGGCTAATGCCGCACGCCATCAACTCGAGTCCCGCATTCAATTTCACGAAACCGACTTACTCGCCGGTCTTGAAGTCAACAGCTTCGATTTTGTCGTCTCCAATCCGCCGTATGTAGGCGAATCGGAGGCCGACCAGGTTCAACTCGAAGTACGCAAGTTCGAGCCCCACAACGCAGTGTTCGCCGGACCTACGGGGCTGGAAGTCATCAAACGTCTGAGTCCAGAGGCCGAGGCCGCCCTCAAACCGGAAGGCTGGCTGGTGTTGGAGATCAGCGGCACGATCGTTGAGGGAGTTCGGGGTCTGCTTACGGGATGGAATAATCTTCGGACGATCAATGACTTGCAGGGGATCCCCCGGGTCGCCGCGGCGCAGAAAGCACGCACTCGGTGAGAGCTGGACTTCCGCGAGCCCTTCTCGACCATGTACACTGATTAGGTTTTAGGCCCACTCTCGGCGTCATTTCATTCGTCGGGGCTCTAGCCTTGCGCCATCGCGCCATTCAAATTCTGTTTTGCCTTTCTGTACTCGCCACCTTTGCCGCGGCACAGACGGTAGTCGAAGGCAGTGTTCGCGATACCTCCGGTAACCCGGTGAGCGGCGCCGAGCTCAGCCTGCATCACACACCGGGCAACACCGTCCAATCAACTCACAGCGCCGCCAACGGCACCTTCAGGTTTTCGGGCACCGAAGCGGGCACTTACACCTTAACGGCTGCTGCCCCAGGTTTTTTCTCTTCCGTCCACAACTTCGTGCTGCGTCCCCGCGAGCCGCTCGCGCTTACCATTGAATTACAGCGCCAGGAGCGGGTTTCTGAGCAGGTCGAAGTTCATGCCACGTATCAGACCATCGACCCGGAGAAGACCGGGAGCTCATACACTTTTACCCGCGAAGATCTTGAACGCTTGCCCGATCCATTGCTGGAGAGCAGCAACGATCTCGTCACCAACCTCATGCCGGGCGCGAGCGACAGCCACGATAATTTTCTGGCCATCCGCGGGACCGAGTTTTCGCTGCATGAATTTATTAACGGCGTGTCTTTTCTCGATAACGCGCAGCCTCAGTTCAATCCGGGCGTAAGTCCACAGATCTTTGAAACCGTGGATCTGATGACGGGCGGCTTCACACCCGAATATGGGAACCGATTTGGCGGAGTGCTCGACATTACGACCCGTTCCGGCGCCGATCTCGGCGGGCATGGCGATGTGAATTTTCGTGGAGCCACTCTCGACAACTATGACATCAATGCCGATTATGGCGGGCAGGCGGGAGCTCTCGGCTATTATTTATTCGTCGACGGATTCACTTCCGGCCGCTACCTGGACCCGCCCGAGCCCAGGGAATTGTACGATTTCGGCAAAGGTGCGCGCGCCGCGGCACAACTGGATTGGAAGTGGGGCAGCAAAGACGCAGTCAAACTTCTCCTCATGGGTGGAGGCACGAGTTTCCAGCAGCCTAACATCACCGATGACCAGCTAGTCGGGCGCGACGCTCAGCGTCATCTGCGGCAGGAGACCGGCATCCTGACCTGGCTGCATACTTTTTCATCCGAGACTTTGCTGGCCACTTCGGTTTACGCACGCGACGGTTCGGATCGTGTTCTGCCCACCACCGATCCCATCACGCCGTATTCTTTCGCCTCACGAGCACCGTTCACGCTGGGAGTGAAAAGCGATCTTTCCCGTTACTGGCACGGACACTTCTTTAAGGCTGGCATGGATCTCGTGCGCCTGCGCGAGCTGGAAAGTTTCTTTTTCGACAGCCGCGGGGATCCCGATGTTTTTCCTGCATTCAGCGGCGGCTTGAAGGGCGGGCAAGCCAGTTTTTATGTGCAGGATCATTTTTCACCGCTGCCGAATCTCACTGCTGACCTCGGCGCACGTTACGACTATTTTGATTTCATCGATACCGCCGTGCAGTTAAGCCCGCGCGTAGGTTTGGCATACCACATCAAAAAGACGAAATCCGTCATTCACGCGGCCTACAACCGCTACTTCTCGCCGCCGCCGATCGAGTATTCGCTGCTGGCTAGCTTTATTGGCCACAACGCTGTCGACCCTAGCCAGCGCGTCGGCGATGTCCGGGCATACACGCAAAACTATTTTGAGGCAGGATGGGCGCAGGAACTGCGTCCGCAGATCAGCCTCGAACTAAACGCGTACCTGCACACCGGACACAACAGCTTTGAAAATCACGAGATCAGCATCTCGCGCATCTTCGTGCCAATTAATTTCCACACCGCACGTTCGAACGGCGCAGAACTCGTGCTCAATCTGAAACAGTGGGACCGACTGGGAATCACTGGGCGGTTTCAGTACGCGGTTGCGCGCACCTACTTCTATGGTCCGATCACTGGCGGCTTCGCGGGGGATGAGCCGCTGGCAGCCGGCGAGAGAATTATCCCGGCGTTCGATCAGACCCACACGGGGACTGCGCAGAT
>QIAS01000039.1:13541-19287 GCA_003225615.1 Acidobacteriota bacterium
GGGATGCTGAACCGCGGCGGCTCGACCTTGAGTTCGACGTCACGAACGTCTCCAACAGCATTTACAAGATTGCTAAAGAGAGTGAAGAAATCCCTATCCAGTACGCGCCGGCGCGGACCGTGGGTGGGAGTCTTAAGTTTCACTTCTAACAACTACCCCCTAACGATTGTCATCCTGAGCGTAGCGAAGGATCTATGGATTGCTGCCGGCACAAAAATGCATGGATTCTTCGCTGCGCTCAGAATGACAGGGGTTTGGATGTGCTGAGGGGCGCGGCTACTCCAATTTCTTAGCCAACAACTCATTCACCAACTGCGGATTCGCCTGGCCTTTGGAAAGCTTCATCACCTGGCCCACAAAGAATCCGAGCACAGTCTTCTTTCCCGCCCGATACTGTTCCACTTGCTTGGGATTCGCGGCAATCACTTCGTCGATGATTTTCTGCAGGGTTGAAGTATCCCGCGACTGCTCCGGCCGTCCTTCCTCCTCATAAACGACAGGGAAGTCCTTGCCGCGCTCAAACGCCACGTCGTAGAGCTCCTTCAGCATCTTGCCCGAGATCACTCCGGATTCGACCAGGTCAGCCGACATCGCCACACCGTTCATCGAGATCGGCGATTGCTCGATCTCCAGTCCCTTAGCCTTCAGGCGCCCGGCAAGCTCGCTTTGCACCAGGTTAGCGACGCGCTTGGGATTTTTTGCTGCCTTAGCAGCCGCTTCAAACTGATCTGCTAAGAATTTTGTCGCGGTGAGCACGATCGCATCCTTCTCGGTGATTCCGTACTCCGCCACAATCCGGCGCCGCCGGGTCTCCGGTAACTCAGGCAGGCTCTCCCGAATTTTCGCTTGCCACTTTTCATCGATCGCAAGTGGCAGAAGATCAGGTTCCGGGAAATAACGGTAATCGTGCGCCTGCTCTTTCGATCGCATGCCGTAAGTCTTGCCCTCATTCGCATCGTAGAGTCTAGTTTCCTGGCTGATCCTGCCGCCCGACTCGAGGACGCCGATGTGACGGTCTATTTCGTATTCCAGCGCCTCCCGAATGAACCGGAACGAATTGACATTCTTAACCTCGCTTTTGGTGCCCAACTCCTTCTGGCCTCGCGGCCGCACGCTGATGTTGGCGTCGCAACGCAGGGAACCTTCCTCCATGTTTACGTCGCTCACGCCCGTATAAAGGACGATCTCCTTCAACCGCGTAAGATATTCGTAGGCCTCGTCAGGCGAAGACATTTCCGGCTCGCTGACAATTTCAATCAGAGGCACGCCGGTACGGTTCAGATCGATAGCCGTCTTCTCAGCCGCATCCGGAAAGCCTTCATGCAGGCTCTTGCCTGCATCTTCTTCCAGGTGCACTCGCGTAATGCCAATTTTCTTGATGCCGCCCTTGGTGGTTACTTCGATCCATCCGTGCTCAGCCAGCGGTTTGTCGTACTGAGAAATCTGATAGCCCTTCGGCAAGTCAGGATAGAAGTAGTTCTTGCGGGCGAAAATCGAAGTCTCCCGGATCTGGCAATTCAATGCCATCGCCGCTAATACAGCAAACTCTACGGCCTTTCGGTTCAACACCGGCAATACGCCTGGCATGCCCAGACACACCGGGCACACATTCGTATTGGGAGGATCCCCGAAGCGGGTCGAGCAAGAGCAGAAGATCTTCGATGCCGTCAGCAATTGGACGTGCACTTCCAACCCAATCACGGGTTCATACTTGGCACGTGCCGCCACCGACGTCTCGGAACTTGTAACCATATGAGGAGATTATAGCCATTGGGGCCAGGCATGGATCTTAACTGGGCAAGGAAGGGTCTTACTGCACCGTCGGCTTGCTGGCCGGCGCAATCAGATACTTCTCCAGCGGAATTTCAAAGTACATAAGCTCGCCCCCGCTTGCATCATGCATGCCGGACAGATAAAAGTTTGCGCCCGCCAGCGGAGTTGAAATTCCCGAAACGTCGAAAAACAGGAATCCTGATTGTGTGGTATGCGGTTCCACCGCCTTGGCGCCAAACTGCGCCGAATTAATCTCATCCAAGGCTTTCTTGCTGACCGCCCCCTTGACCTTCTTGCGGGGAAAGGGCAGCGGATACGGCGTGTCGCTGCGCGCCGGATGAGACAAGCGCCGATAAAGGTCGTCAGTGCTTGCCGGCGACAGTTTCGTGCGGTTGAGGGTGACCAGTTGCGCCTTCACGTCGTTCAATGTAACCGGCTGGTCTCCATCATTCGTCACAATCAGGAAGATCGGCACAATATCTTGCTCGCGGTAGTTAACCGAAAAAATCTGCGCTTTGTCAGCCATGTCATAGGGGTCGATAGCGACCGTGACTTTCTCTTTAGGATGCTCGTCATGCGCGGGATACGTCTTGGCCGCGTTTGCCACCGGCTTTACAAACTCCTTCGCTGCCAGGGACACGACGCTGAGCATCGCCAGGGTACAGAAAAACATTGCAAATTGGCGTAGAGGAATTCCGACCGGCAAACAGAATTTCATAGGCTGATCAATTATAGGATGCAGGCTGCTGCCGCGGTGGTGCCCACCTAAGAGGCGATTACGACGCAGGCGGTTTAGAATGTCCCTTCCTTCATGTACTTGCTTTATAGCGCACTACTAACGCTGTGGCTTGTGGTGACACTGCCCTATTGGTTTCTGCAGATGGGACGCCACGGCAAATACCGCGCCGGCCTGGCAGAACGCCTTGGAAAAGTTCCGAAGCGCCTGGACCTATCCTCATCGAAACCTGTGATTTGGATTCATGCGGTCTCAGTGGGCGAGGTGCTCGCGGTCAGCGGAGTGGCTGCCAAGTTGGGGCACCGCTTTCCGGATTATCGAGTGCTGGTCTCGACCACAACCGATACCGGCCAGAAGCTCGCTCGCAAGCGTTTTGGGGAGGAAAACGTTTTCTATTTTCCGGTGGATTTCGCTTTTGCCATTCGGCCTTACCTGCGAGCGTTGCGCCCGCGTCTGGTAGTGATCGCCGAAACCGAGTTCTGGCCTAATTTTCTACGCCTCGTCGCGCAGAGTGGTGCGCGGATCGCAGTGGTGAACGCCCGTATTTCTGATCGATCTTTCCACGGCTACCGCAGATTCCGGAGTTGGCTAACCAAGATCCTGAAGTCGGCTGCCGTTTTCCTCGCCCAGACTGAAGAGGACCGCCGGCGACTGGCCGAGATCGGCGCGCCAGCAGACCGCATTGAAATAACGGGAAATCTTAAGTTCGACGTCTCGCCGCCTGAGCCGCCGCCGATTGTCGCGAGCCTGCGCTCCTCCTTCGAACACGCGGGGGCCAGCCCGATCCTGGTTTGTGGCAGCACAGTAGAAGACGAGGAACCCCTCCTGCTGCGTGCTTTCGAGAACGTTCTGGCCAGTCACCCACGCGCGGTTATGATCCTTGCGCCTCGGCACCCGGAACGTTTTCTCCAAGTCGCGGCGCTCCTGGAAAAACTCGGCATGCGTTTCTGGAGGCGCTCGCTCTGGAACGGACAACCCCTGGCCGGCGGCGTCTTTCTGCTGGACTCGATCGGGGAGCTCGCGGCGCTTTACTCGCTGGCAACGCTGGCATTCGTAGGCGGAAGCCTGGTGCCACAAGGCGGGCACAACATCATCGAGCCGGCCCAGTACGGCGTTCCGATTATCGTGGGCACGCACACGGAAAACTTCCGAGATATAGTAGGCCTCTTCCAGCGCCGGAACGCGGTCAGAATCGTCGGGCCTGCGGAGCTCCCCTTGGCCTTCATGGAGCTAATATCCAATGAAGCTGAGCGGACTGCTCTCGGGCGACGCGGCGCCGAGACGTTGCGAGACCAGGCCGGAGCAACCGGGAGAACAGTCGCCGCCCTGGAGAAGCTGCTCTCTTCCCCAGCAAAATGAATTTATTGAGCCGGATTTACGGCGCCGGAGTGGGGGCACGCAACGCCCTCTACGATCGCGGTATTCTTCCCTCCCGCGCCCTGCAAGGCCCGGTGATCAGCGTCGGAAACCTGTCTGTAGGGGGATCGGGCAAGACGCCTTTTGTCATTCTTCTGGGAGGGCTGCTTGCCTCACGCGGCATCAAGTTTGACGTGATTTCTCGCGGCTACGGCCGCCAGACGAGCGGCGTGGCATTGGTTGACCCCGGCGGCTCCGCGCGCAGCTTTGGAGATGAGCCGCTCCTGATAGCCCGCCGCCTTGGCACGCCCGTAATCGTTGGCGAGGATCGTTATCAGGCGGGCATTTTCGCCGAGGCGAAATTCGGCCCTCAATTTCATATTCTGGACGATGGTTTTCAGCACCGTTCCCTGGCACGCGATTTCAACATTCTCCTGCTTACCCCGGACGATGCCCGTGACCGCTTACTCCCCGCCGGGCGCCTCCGCGAGCCTCTGAGCTCGATACACCGTGCCGACGCCGTCGTCCTCACCAGCGGCGCTTCCCCAGACGCCGTCCCTCTCGGGGGGAGACTTGTCTGGCGGGTACGACGCGGCATTCTTCCGAAAGACGTACCCGCCCAGCCGTTAGCCTTCTGCGGCATCGCCCGTCCAAAGAGTTTCTTTCTCCAGCTTCGCGCGGCCGGAATTGAGCCGATTGCCGAGGCGGTTTATCGTGACCACCATACCTACACCGAAAAAGATATCCGCGAGTTGCTGCAGGCTCGGGAACAAAGCGAGGCGGGCGGTTTCGTCACCACTGAGAAAGATGCCATCAACCTGGGCGGCTATTTCGCCGCGCTGGAACCGATCGCCGTGGTCCCCGTCAACATGGAACTGGCCGACGCACCTAATGCTGTAGATACCATGTTGCGGCACATTGAGGAACACAGGGATAAAGCGTGAAAAATTCGTGTGGGATATCATTTGAAGGCGCAGGGTTGTGCTACGAGCGTGTCGCCGTGCTTCGCATAAAATAAGGTGCAATGACTAAACCTCACGACACCGGCCGCCTGAAGAAAATCGTCGAAGCTTTTCCAAAAGCGACTGTGACGGTGCTCGGCGATATGGTCGCCGACGAATTCGTGTATGGCGAAATTTCGAGGGTTTCTCGGGAAGCGCCGGTTTTGATTCTCAAACACCGCAATCGCAGCGTGGCTCCGGGAGGCGGCGCGAACGCGATTTATAATCTTGCAGATTTGGGTGTAAACGTCCTTCCAGTTGGCGTGGTTGGTGATGACGAACCCGGAAGGCTTCTGATTAAGGCTTTCCGAAGCGGGGTGCTCAGGGACAAGAGCTTCACGACAGTGACCAAAACTCGCATTCTTGCGGGCATGACGCACACGGCGCGCCAGCAGGTGGTGCGGGTGGATCGCGAGCCGGAGGCAGAACCCAGCACCCATTTAACCCGCGAGCTGGTCTTCGCCGCCCGTGAATATGCTCGCGCCTCCGATGCCCTGCTCGTATCAGACTATGGCTATGGTTCGGCGACGCCTGCGATTTTGAATAGGGTTCGCGAAAAAGGCGGGCTGAACGGTGTCCCCGTGTTCCTCGACTCACGCCATCGTGTGCTGGAATTTTCCGGCATCAGTGCAGCTACGCCCAATGAACCCGAAATTGAAGAGATTCTGGGAATACGTATCGGTCAGGATTGGGCAAAGCTGAAATCTGCGGGCGAACAGGTCATGTCGCGCATGAAGCTTCAGTCCCTAATCGTGACCCGGGGGCGGGATGGGATGGTGGCGTTCTCGCGGCGTCACAAGCCCGTCGACATCCCCATTTACGGGTCAGATGAAGTGGCGGATGTTACGGGCGCCGGCGACACCGTGATTGCCACTTTCAC
>QIAS01000039.1:19385-21146 GCA_003225615.1 Acidobacteriota bacterium
CAGCGGGAGTTGTTACACGCAATCGAGCAGGCGCCGCCGGTCGTTAGATCTCATTGAGCACAATAGAACAACAGAAGATTCTCGGACGCGTCGAGTTGCACCGTCGCGTGGCCGAATGGCGCCACGCTGGAGAGCGCGTTACTCTGGCCAACGGTTGCTTTGACCTGCTGCATGTCGGCCACATTCGTTATCTGAGGGGCGCAAAGCAACTGGGAGGCAGGTTGGTGGTGGCGGTCAACGATGATGACTCGGTGTGCGCCTTAAAGGGCGAAGGTCGTCCCTTGATGCCGGCCGCAGAACGGGCAGAAATTCTGGCCGCGCTCGCCGACGTGGATGCAGTCGTGATTTTCCCCGAGCTTGACGTTCGCGCTCTCCTCCGCGAGATTCGCCCCGACATTCACGCTAAAGGAACTGATTACACCGCCGAAACCGTTCCGGAGCGTGATACGGTGACGGAATATGGAGGCCGCGTCGAAATCGTTGGTGATCCCAAGAGCCATTCAGCCACAGACATCATTCGTTCTCGAATAAATCTGAAACGCTCCGGAGATACTGGCCGGAATGAGTAATTCCACAGCGTGGTCTCCATCCAATATGCAGCGCCTGCTGATCGTTCGCTTGAGCGCGATGGGAGACGTCATCCACACTTTGCCCGCGGTTACGGCTTTGCGTGAGGCATTCCCGCGGGCCACCATCGGTTGGATTATTGAAGAGCGCTGGGTGGAGTTACTCTGTGCGCCGCGCACCTCGCGCACAGGTCCGCGCTCACCTCAAAGGCCGCTGGTAGACAACATTCACAGCGTAAACACAACCAACTGGCGTTCGTCCTTGTTTTCTCGTCAGACCTGGCAGGAGATCGCCGCCGGCCTGGGAGAAGTTCGCGCCGTTCACTATGACGTCGCAATTGATTTTCAGGGGGCCGTGCGCTCCGCCCTGCTGGCCAGGTGGTCGGGAGCGCAGGTTGTTTACGGAGTAGCTCAGCCTCGCGAGAACGCGTCCAGCATGTGGTATACACGCCAGGTGATCGCACGTGGAACTCACATTATCGAACAAAATCTCTCGCTGGCCCGAGCGGTTTCGGGAAAGGCAATTGGCCCGCCGAGAATTCCGTTCCCCTCCGATCCGGTCATCCAGCAAAAACTCGGAAACCGCCTGGACAGTCACCACCTCGGTGCATTCGCCATCCTCAATCCCGGCGCCGGCTGGGGCGCCAAGCAATGGCCGGCGCAACGCTACGGCTACGTTGCCAAGAAACTGGCGGAGGGAGGGCTGAGAGTACTCATCAATGCCGGTCCAGGTGAAGAACTTCTGGCAATGGCCGCTGAAGCAGTCAGCGACGGCGGCGCGAATGCCTTTGCATGCTCATTGTCGGAATTGATCGCGCTCACCCGTCGTGCCCGCTTGTTTATCGGCGGAGATACTGGCCCCTTGCACCTCGCCGCCGCATTGGGCGTCCCGGTAGTAGGTATTTTTGGTCCTACTAATCCGGCGCGTAACGGGCCGTTTGGGACCTCGAGCATCGTGCTGCGCAGCCCAAGCAGCCCCACCAGCCACTCGCGCCGCGCCCAGCCTGACGAGGGTCTGCTGGAAATCAGTTCCGATGACGTGGTGGCGGCCGCGCGCGAGCTGTTGAAGAGGACTGCCTGCTGACCTGCAATTGGGGTCCAGGTCGGCGGCGGGTTATGGCTTCAGGAACGACTCATGCCTTTCCATTGGGCCAACGTCGCGCGTCGAATTCGTGTGCCGCTAGGATTTGGCTTC
>QIAS01000040.1 GCA_003225615.1 Acidobacteriota bacterium
GCCTTTCACAGAACCTTCTGACCATCGTTTTTCTCATATTTACGTCGAACCCGTCGTTACTGCGGTTATGTTACCGCAACAACGAATGCAGACTCTCACCCGGGTAGGCCAATGCGGTGCACAAGGTTTTGAAAGCGCCAGTCGGAGCGGAGAAGATCGAAGCCCGGCCGCAGCAGGACGCCCGGGTTAAATCGCTCTTCGTAGCCTTTTTCGAGCCAATTCATGGCTTGATCCGTATCTCCGAGAGATGCATAGATCATGGCAATCTCCGAAGCATACGAATAACCAGGGTTTGAGCGCTTCTTTAGGTCGCTCAGCAGCTTTACCGCTTCGCTCCTCTTGCCGGATACGACATAGGCGCCAGCAAGATTACTATGCATGTCGGGCTACCTCCAGACAGCTGGACCGCTGTTTTTGAAGGTACGCCTGGGGTGTGCGAGAGCAAAATTAGGATCCATTTCGATCGTCTTGCGGCTCTGTCGTATGGATTCGTCATAAGGGTGCGCAAGGACAAGGAGCTCTGCCACATCGGCGTTAATGATAAGAGATAGTCGTCAAAGCCGATGTTCGGTCAATCCCGAAGAAGCAGGTGTTTCTCTGAAGGTCACCATAGAAATTGACCGCCTCACAGAGAAACTCAGAGCCGAAGGAGAAACTATCATCGTCAATCTACTAGCAGTCCCAGCAGCATTCCCAGGGATCAGCCGGTGCATCGCACGGGAAGGGAAGCAGGATGAACCTGGAAGTGCCGGAGGTCTGCAACCCCGTGCGCCGTCGTAACCAACGGACGAAGTGTTTGCGGGCCACAAAGCTCTCCGGCAGCAGACATCGTGGCGCAGCACGCCGTCTGTGTCAAGCCTGCAACTGTGAATGCTGTTTTAATCGGCCGAAAAGACCTTTGCTCTTGCTTTCCGGAATCCCACCGCATCCTGCGCACGGTGAAGTGAGGAAGGCTTCTTCGAAGTCGAGCTGTTCGACCAATCGGCAGCCTTCTGCTCAGCCGCCGAGATCTGTTCTGCGGTCATCGACTCAGCTATTTTTTTCCTTAAAGCCACGAGCTGGTCCCGGGCATGAGGATTGGTCGCTTCTGACAAAAGACACCAGATGTACGCCGATTGGCGGTCCGGAGATAGCTCCACCCCCTCCTCGTCGATCTGGGGTAACTTGAACTGGGGCGGGGCGTCCTGGTGTGCCTCTTGGCGCTGCTCAAGGAGTGATTCTTGGACCTTAGATTCGTAGCTCGCTTTCCGCGGCTCGGTCGCTGGCGTGCCAAGGGTCAAAAACAGGAGTTCCATTCGATTCGAGACGCCCACCTTGTCGAAGATCCGCAAAAGATAATTCTTCACCGTATGCCTGCTGAGCTTCAATTGATCACCAATTTCTCGGTTGGTTAGCCCCTCAGCGAGAGCCTGGACGACTTGCAATTCGCGTTTGGAGAGCAGGCTGATTCCTTTTGCGTCAACTGCGCGCACAGGGCGAGTGGTGGTGAGGGCTTCTAAAGCGAATTTCAGTTCCTTTGAATTAGCCCAAATCTGACCCTCATGAACACATCGGATACACTTGCAGAGGCTTCTCCAGGATTCATGCTTAGAAAAGATCCCCATTGCTCCTGCTCGAAACGCCTCCACGATAGTTTCGCGCTTGGAAGAATCCAGCAGCATCACTCCACGTATCGCTGGCCGCGATCTGTGCAACTCGCGCAATACGTCGAACCCGCGTGAGGGCTCCTCGTCCAGATTGGAGCTGATGATCGCCACGTGGACTGGGATTTTTGCGACAATGTCAAATAATTCTCGAGCGCTGGACACCACACCCACGACCTGAATGCGGCGGTCGCGCTTCAATGCGTCAGCCAGGAGCTGGCTGTAGATGCGGGTATTGTCGGCTACCACAGCAAGGATCGGGCCCTGGTCCCCGCGATCCGCGTCGCCCATTATCAGCCTCCGGTGGAACTCAGAGGAAGTGTAGAGCGGCCCTCTTGTCCACGATCGCAAGTTGGATACACCAAGTTATTACAGTAAGGGGGGAGGTAGCCCCACTCGGCCTAGTGACTCCGCCCAAAACGGGGCAGGTTCACGCTCGTAACCCGCGGAAAAGCGGTCTTCGGGGAGGGCTTCTGGACCTACGAGGCCGTCACGCCTTGTCTCGCCATCACCAAGCTAGAAATAAAATATCGAACTAGAAACCTCGTGAGAGCCTTCTTGCGCTGCGTAGGGTACGCAAATCACGGCAGTCACATTTTTTGCTGATAGGGGGCCTGAACTTGCGTGGGGGTGGACAAGCTACAAAATTAGCGTAGCACCGAACCCATTTTTCGACAAGGAGCAATACATTGCGATCATGTAATTTTTTTGCGCGTGCCAAATCCCAAAACGATAATCGAAGAGTCTAGAACCTCATCACAGACCCCACTAAAGTCACATTCCCGAAGGCACAAAGTAACCATCGAGGCATTCCCAATCCGCAAAAACAGGTCTAATGATCGGACCAGTTGGAGGTTTCGGTCCCTGCTTAAGTTGGCCAACAGAATGATTTGCATGGACATGCGATCACGGTCCCGATTTACTTCTTGCAATCGGTGAATCCTGTCATTGTTGCGGCCTCGGTATCTTGTGCAGCGCTGGGATCTTCCGATCAGGACACTTGTCTCTAGTCTCACAATCCCGCTCCACGGGACAGCAAACCTCATAACGAATAGTTCTTTGTTCACTAGTGACGTCTACCTCTTGCAGCGGTTTGCATTCGCACTTATCTTGCAACTATCACTACGGGCGTTCACAACTGTTTCCCCCTCCCCTGCCCGAAGCCAAGACAAGATGCATGTTCCGAAATGGGGCACAAGCTGTAACTGTAACCCAGAGGGCGAAGCTATGAGCAGTGGCGGTCAACTGTACCCGATGGATTCGATGGTTCCGATCCCCGCAACCGAATGCGCCAATTGGTATGCGGTTCACACTCGCTCTCGGCATGAGAAGGTTGTCGAGAATCGTTTGCAGGGACAGGGTATTACAACATTCCTTCCGCTCGTCAGGGAAGTACATCGCTGGCGAGATCGCCGAAAAACCGTTGAGCTTCCGCTGTTCAGCTCCTACGTTTTCGTCAAGCTGGCAATGACTGCCCAGGAACGCGCGCGAGTGTTTCGGGTCGATGGAATATTGGGTTTTGTGGGAATTCGTGGAGAAGGAACTCCAATTCCCAACGAAGAGATTGAAACCGTCCAAGCGCTTCTCTCACACAAAGTTCCCTCGACCCCCCATCAATTTTTGAAAGTCGGACAACGCGTGCGAATTCGGGGGGGTGCCCTCGACGGCCTCGAAGGGATCTTCTTGTCGACCAACGCGGAGGACAAAGTCGTCGTATCAGTTAATGTCATTCAGAGATCGTTAGCGGTACGAATCGAAGGATACGAAATCGAGCCCCTTTAGCTGTCGCCCCCATCCATGGGCTCAGGCTCATTTCCTACCGCATCCAGGAACCCAACACTCGTGAACAACCTAGACATCTCACGGCGAATGTTAGTTATAAGCCGGGAATCCGCTTCCCTTGGCCCATTCTGGAGTGTGAGCCGAAGCAATTCGTGGCAACTAGAGATAGCGTCGACCGGTCAGGAGGCATTAGAACGCCTACAGTCTGGAATCACGCCCGATCTCATTTTCGTTGATCTGCTACCTGGGGATGCCGATAGCATGCCCGTCCTGCGCTGGCTGCACAAGATGAGGCCGGAATTGAAGATCATCCTCTTATCAGAATCCGCCGATAATCAGCAACTGGTAGAAGCAGTACGTTTTGGTGCGCATGACAGCCTGCTCAAGCCTTGTCAGCACCAGCAGTTGCAGGAACTTCTAAACCGTCACCTGAATATGCGCAACTCGAACCACGATACAGAAGTTGTCTGCGACGAAATCGAACAGATTAATGAAGAGTTGTTCTTCGTCGCTGCCAGCCCAACAATACGAAAGCTACGGGCGCGTGCCGAGTTGCTCGCACAGGTGAACGCGCCAGTACTGATTGTCGGGGAAAGCGGTAGCGGTAAGGAGATCGTCGCGCGCCTTATCCACAAGCTATCGGTTCGCTCCGGATCCAGAATACTGAAGGCAAATTGCGCGACCTTGCCGAGCGAACTTCTCGACATCGAACTTTTCGGATGTGAACACGACGTGGTTAGCGGAGCGGCGCGAACGAAGCGGGGAAAGTTTGAGCTGTGTCACGGGGGGACGATCCTGCTGGATGAACTTACAGAAATGCCTGCCAGCTTGCAGGCCAAACTGTTGCACGTCTTGCAAGACAGTCAGTTTTTTAGGTCAGGTAGTGAGACCACGACAGAAATAGATGTCCGCATCTTGGCTGCATCCAACGTAGATGTAGAGCGGGCGGTTGCGGAGAAGAAGTTGCGTGAGGACCTCTATTACCGGCTCAGCGCGTTTACGATTCACGTTCCTCCCCTGAGGCAGCGCAAAGAGGAAATCCCTCTTCTGCTGGCCCACTTTATGAATCAGATCTCGAAGCACTATGGACTGCCACCCCGCATGCTTTCTCCGGCGGTGCTGGAAGCGTGCCAGCACCACTCGTGGCCCGGAAATCTCAGAGAACTGGAGAATTTTGTGAAGCGTTACCTCGTAATGGGTGACGAATCACTGGCAGCGAGCGAACTGGAGCCCGAAGCGAACTTCTCTTCTGGTCAAAAGAACGCGTTGTCGCACGGATACTCTCCTAAAAAGTTCACAGCCGCGGAGTTCCCGAGCCTCAAGTCACTCGTACGTACGGCAAAAGGACAGACCGAGAGGAGCGCAATTGCAGGTGCTCTGCAGCGGACACAGTGGAACCGGAAGGCCGCCGCCCGGCTCTTGGGCATTAGTTACAGAGCCTTGCTGTACAAAGTTCAGGAATATCATATGACTCCACCGGCAACTTATGCTCCCCACTTGGCGCCGGGGCTTCGAATGAAAGGCAACGGACAGGGAGAGTGATGCTGTCTCCCAACAGTCATTACGAACACCAAACGCAGAACTAACTATAACAATCAGATTCTCGATTTTGCCACTGCGCAAATCCATGAGCCGCCTGTCCCTCAGAAAAGCCGAGATGTAAGTTCAGCCAACAGCCTGACCTGAGCCCCTTGTTACTGGGGAGCGCGCGGGCGCGCGAGTGAAAGTTTCTTGTACTTATTTCAACCTTTGGAGTCCTTCTATGCAGTTAGCTAAGCAATTTCGATTGCTCGCTGGATATTTCCACAAGAAGCCTCGAACCATAAAACGGGAATTGTTCCCGTTACCGTGGAAAGAGGTGATCTTGCGGGTGCTCGCCGATCTTGTCCTCACCAACGGCTCCATGCTTGGCGCAGCGGTGATTTGGGCCGGTTTTAAGCCTGCGTTACTCTCCCAGGACCCCGGCGTGGTCCGGCTTATCACCAGCGGACAAACCTCAATCTTCACCTACGTGCTGTTGTGGTCTGTGCTGTCGATAACCATATTCCACCTTCATGGTTTCTACACTCGAACCCGCGGCTATGTGAATCGCTATAAGGCCTTAGTGATTGGACGGGCTGTCAGCCTGGTTATAGCGGTGTTTATAGTCGTCGATCACTTTTTCCTGTTGGGCGGCTTCTCACGCGCTGTGGCTGTTCTGGGTTGGTTCCTGATGCTGTTGAGCGTGGGCGGGATGCGCCTAGGCAAAGACCTGATTGTTTCAATGTACAGAATCGAGCCGCGAGTGCCATCGCCGACGAAGGTGAAACGGGTGCTGGTGTTGGGCGGTGCCGGATACCTGGGGTCAGCCCTTATGCCCAAGTTGCTTGCGAAGGGCTACAAGGTACGGCTCCTGGACTCGTTCGTCTATGGTGATGCATCCATTGCGCCACTCCGGAGCCATCCGGACTTCGAGGTACTCAAGGGAGACGTTCGGGAGATACATTCCGTAGTGGATGCCATGAAGGATTGTGAAGCGGTTGTTGATTTGGCGGCCATTGTGGGCGATCCGGCCTGCGACGAAAATCGCCGATTGGCCACGGAAATCAACCGTGCCGCTACCCGCATGCTGATTGATATCGCTCGCGGCTACGGCGTCAAGCGTTTCCTGTTCGCGTCCAGTTGTAGCGTTTATGGTGCCTCCCAGTTTCTGATGGACGAGTTCTCCGCGGCGTCGCCTCTCTCCACTTACGCGCAAACTAAGGTGGATTCGGAAAAGTTGCTGCTCGATGTGGCTTCTCGCGATTTTTACCCGACCATTCTTCGACTCGGAACCTTGTTCGGCCTTTCCCCCCGCCCACGGTTTGACCTGGTGGTCAATCTGCTGACCGCCCGAGCCGCAGCTACCGGCAAAATCACCGTCTTCAACGGCCAGCAGTGGAGGCCATTCCTGCACGTCAATGATGCGGCGCGCGCTTTCATGCTTTGCATAGAAGCTGAATCTGCGGTCGTGGCAGGGGAGATCTTCAACGTTGGCGACTACAGGCTCAACCACCAATTGAGTGAGGTCTCGGAGAAAGTAGCCAGCATCGTGCCCCATGTGGAAGTTGCTCACGTCGACAATGGTGACCAACGGAACTATCGCGTCTCCTTCGACAAAATCCATCCCGCCTGGGCTTCCAGTGCGAGATCACATTGGAAGAGGGAATACGCGAGCTGTACGCATGGGTCAGGGGCAACGACATAGCCGACTTGTCAGTGGCCCCCCAGTTCAACAACCAAGCAATGATCCGCGAGTTCGCGCAGAGCGCGGCCGCGCAGCAGTCCACCCTGCGCGTGCTGCAGACCTTAGCAGAAACGGCCTGACGCCAGTCTTTGTTTCTCGAAGAGCTCGCAAGGCATTTACGCTGATCCCTCTGGATTAGTCAGGAGAGAAAACATGGCAACGGAATTAATTATCCCTTTAGCTACGGAAACAGCGAAGCAACCCTTCTTGCCGTTTTCTGCCCCATGGTTCGGAGACGAAGAAAAGAACGAGATCTTGCAAACCCTCGAATCAGACTGGATCACAACGGGGCCACGCACCAAGTCGTTCGAAAAGAAATTCGCTGATTACATCGGCATCAGCGAGGCGGTTGCAGTCAACTCCTGTACTGCCGCCCTGCACCTGGCTCTGGCGGCAATCGGCGTGGGGCCCAGGGACGCGGTTATTACTAGTCCGTTAACCTTTGCTGCAACTGCCAACGTGATCGTGCATCAAGGTGCTCAGCCCATCTTCATCGATATTGATCCGGAAACTTACAACCTCGACCCTGACAAACTCGTTACATTTATCCAGGAGCGGTGCCGGTGGGATTCGGGCAGTGGCTCTCTGCGTGTAAAAAAGACGAACAAGCGGGTTCGGGCCATCATCGCTGTACATTATGCAGGTCACCCCTGTGACATGGATAAGATTAATGCCTGCGCTCGTGAGTTCCGCCTGACCGTAATCGAAGATGCTGCACATGCCTTGGGGGCCACTTATTTTGGCCGGAACGTGGGCACGCTTGGCGACGTCGGTTGTTTCAGTTTCTATCCGACAAAAAACATCAGCACAGGTGAAGGTGGCATGCTCACGACAAAAGATCCCGAGTTGGCACAGCGTGTACGCATGCTGAGCCTTCACGGGATCAGCCGAGATGCCTGGAATCGTTACGGCCCGGACGGTTCATGGCGGTATGACATTCTCGAGGCCGGCTTCAAGTACAACATGACCGATCTGTCAGCTGCACTCGGTCTTCATCAACTGGACAAGCTACCGGGTTTTCTCAGGCGCCGCGCTGAACTGGCGAAGCAATACCAAAGTGTACTCGCTGGTCTGCCATTGAAGCATCCAACGGTGCTACCGGAGGTCGATTCAGCCTGGCATCTTTATCCGGTGCAGGTGCAGTCTCC
Source organism: Acidobacteriota bacterium (assembly GCA_003225615.1). Classification (GTDB taxonomy): domain Bacteria; phylum Acidobacteriota; class Terriglobia; order Terriglobales; family Acidobacteriaceae; genus QIAS01. Next base: position 7,839 of record QIAS01000040.1, read on the forward strand.
GTGGCTTAGTCGGGAGCAGCTTATCGTCAGCTTGCGTGGTGCCAACATCGGATCTAGCGTTCATTTTATTCCGCTCCACCTGATGTCCTATTACCAGCGCCGCTTCGGTTATCGGCTGGGAGACTTTCCGGTTGCCGAGGGTGTGTTTAACCAGATCGTGTCACTGCCGTTCTTTCCGCGTATGAGCGATAGCGATGTTGAGCGAGTCGGACTAGCAATGCGAGCGGCCTTTGCCGAGTTGATGGCGTGATCATTCTTCAGCATTTCTCAATTGCAATTTCCGGCCTTTGCCTGGAAACACGGGTAGAACAATGAGTAGCCATTTCGATTTTTTGAAGCTGCCTGGGGAAAGCAACGACAATCCTGACAGCTTGCTCGCCCCGACGAATCGAGTAATGCCGTTGTCGCATGACACAATGCATGCGCCTCGCCTGTTCAGCGAAGATGGGCATGAGAGCGAATCAGACCTACTAACGATCGTTGGTGTATTTCGCAGACGGTGGCGCACCACGTCAATATTTGCGGTAATCATAATCGCGTTGACGATTACTTTTACTGTGCTGGCCACACCGGTGTACGCGCCGGAAGTGAGGATTGAGATCGGTCCCCCTGGCTCGGAGGCGTTTTCGATCAATCACGACGATTCGGCCGCGAGCGATAACGATTACGTAGAGACGCGGGTGCTCAACCTTCTTAGCGAGTCGCTGGCTATCCTCATTATTCGGGAACTACACCTCGACCAAAAATCAGAATTTGTTGCGGCGCGAGGATGGTTGCGATTGCCACACATGCGCAACTCCCGTCCGGGCACTCGAACTGTGGGCCACGACTCTAACGAGTTACGTTTGACCGCCAAAGAAGCGAGTGCCCTGCGAGCGTTTCAGCGAAAACTCTCGGTAAAACGGCTAGGCAACAGTCGCATCGTCGGCGTGAGCTTTGCTAGCGAGGATCCGCGTCTGGCTGCGGAGATAACGAACAGCGTGGCGTCCAATTTTGTAAATGAATACTATCGTTCTCGCCAGGACGCAATTATGCAATCCTCCCGCTGGATCGAGCATCAATTGGATGATATCCGCCAAAGAATGGAAACATCTAATCAGGCCTTGGTCAAGTTTCAACGATCCAGCGGAATTACGGATCTTGATGCGCAGCAAAACACCTTTACCCAGCGCGTGGCAGAACTCAATCGTCAATTAACACAAGCGGAGATGGATCGAGTCCAGTATGAAAGCTTTCTCAGTAAGGCCACTCTCGGCGATGCTGACTCGTTACCCCAGGTCGAAGACAACCAGGTCATCCTCGCCCTCAAACAGAAGCTCGCCCAGGCGCAAGCGGATCTCTCGCAAGGTCTTGCCATTTACGGACCTAACCATATCAAGGCTAAACAACTGCAGAACCAGGTCAACGATCTG
>QIAS01000041.1:0-474 GCA_003225615.1 Acidobacteriota bacterium
TTTCTGCTGGCGCGCGGAACATCTGAGCTGCCATTTGCCGTGATTCAGCCGACATTTCTGACGATGCCAGGCGCTTATCATCAGCGCACACCAGACCATCGGCGAGTGCGTGGAAATATGCTTTGTGGCCGTTCAAGGCGCGACCGCACACCATGCACTCCGAAAATTCCGGCAAAAAGCCGACCAGCCGCGTGATCCAGAGCTGGAAGTAGGTAACCGGCATCCAGATATCCGGACCGCTCAAGATTCCTAAAATCGAGAGCGTAAGCCGGAAAATTGCGTCATTCGCTTCCCGGTCGGGCAACAACTCGTCGAGCAACTCGGCCACGTGTCCCAGAGCCACCGCGCGGGGATAACTCACCTCGGTGGCTAATGGCGATTCCAGCACGTCGCAGGAGTCCAACCGGGTGAGTTCCTGCCCTTCGCGATCTTCGTAATAGACGCGGACATAGGTCAGCGGCTCAAGCGCGCCCC
>QIAS01000041.1:585-14519 GCA_003225615.1 Acidobacteriota bacterium
AACAATCGCTTCCGACTCCTTCAGCGCCATGGAAACCCGCAAGCTGCCGCACAAATGTGCGTCACACTACGCCAACGGTTCGCAGCAGGTTAATGTTTGATTGTAATTGAGGGCTGGGGAGATGGAAAGGCAGCTGTCAGCTATGAGCTGTCCGCTATCGGCCATCGGCTCTCAGCCAGAATGTTACAGAGGTTTGATTCACTCTGAACTGAAAGCTGAGAGCTGAAAGCCAAAATGGCGCCACTCAACACAAGTGCGCGCCCTTTGCAGCAGAATCTTAGGTTCGCCTACCGCCCGTAATACTTGGCGTTGCGCTCGGTGAACGCCTTCCACTTCTCCGGCAGGTCGTCTAACGCAAAGATAGCCGAGACTGGACAAACCGGTACGCAGGCTCCGCAGTCGATGCACTCCACGGGATCGATGTAAAGCATCTCCTCCTCGGCGTACGCCGGCTCATCCTTCTTAGGATGAATGCAATCGACCGGGCAAGCATCCACGCAAGCGGTATCTTTGGTTCCAATACAAGGTTCAGCAATCACATATGCCATAAAAGTTGTGTCTCCCCTGGAAGTGTGCGGGTTCTATGCGGAAACCCGCCATTCTAACAAGAATCCTTTGAACGGTACAGGGCACCGCCTGAAGCGACGCCCAATTATCGCCTCGCCCCCGCAAGTTCCGGCTGCTCGCTGGGCTGATACTCGGTGATAAAGCCCGCCACCGCGCTCGCTGCGACGGTGTAAGGCGATGCCAGATACATCTGTCCCGGTCCGCTTCGCCCGGGGAAATTCCGGTTTTGCGCGCTGATTACAATCTGGTCAGGGCGGGTTGAGACCCCGGGCCCCGCATTGATGCATGCCCCGCAACTGGGCTCGATGACGTGCGCCCCTGCCTTTTGAAAAACCTGGAGATACCCTTTGCGCACGCAGTAATCGCGTGTTTCCTGCGACCCGAACTGGATGTAGAACTGGACGGATTCCGCCACGCGCTTGCCTTGCTTCAAAGCGTCGGCCAGCACCGCCGCGTACATATCCATATCTTCATTCTTGCCTGCGGTGCAGGTTCCGCCATAGGCAATCTCTACGGGAACGGGCGTGTTCAGCTCGCGAATAAATTTCCCGTTGCCGGGGTCGCCGGGTGTGGCAACCATGGGCGTAATCTTGTCAGCATTCAGCTCGATGACCTCGGCGTACTTAGCATCGGGATCGCTGTGCAAGCCCTTGAGCATGGCTTCGGCTTTCTTGCGATCGATGCCGCGGCGTTCTGCCAGAAATTCCACTACTTTGGCGTCGGGCGCGACAATGCCGGTGAAGCCTCCGATTTCGGCGGCCATATTGGTCATGGTGGCGCGCTCGTCCACGCTGAGCGCCTCGATGGCTTCGCCGGAATATTCCATCACCTTGGCCAGCGCTTTACCGCTGCGAACATAATCCAGGCTCAGAATCTTGAGAATGAAATCCTTCGCCGTCACATTGGGATGCCTGCGCCCGCGAATGACAATTTTGACCGATTCCGGCACGCGGACCCGCACGTCTTTAGTAATCCAGCTATTGAAAACGTCAGTCGTGCCAATGCCGAAGGCGATGCATCCTACGGCGCCGACGTGCGGCGTATGCGAATCCGAACCTATGTTCAGTTGTCCGGGTAGCGCGTAGGTCTCCAACACAATCGAGTGGCAAATACCCTCCGAACCCTTGCGATCTTTCAGTTCGCCATGCAGCCTGATTCCCTGCCGCTCTGCAAAATCCTGCTGCTTGAGCTTGAGCTGGGTTGCAAGGTCGAGCAAGCCGAGCTTCTTTTTCTCTTCCGAGATCACCTCGTCGAGAAAGGTGAGGTGGTCGCGGAAGAACAGAATCGTCGAAGGATCGTTCACCCTGGCGTCTTTCCCGACATAATGCTCGAAGAAGATGGATGCCATTGGCGTAACGTACTCGTGGCTGAAGCGCAGGTCGGCGCAGGCAAAGCCGGTGTCGCCGGGCTTCACGTACGAAACCCCGACTTCGCCCTTTTCATTGAGCATGTGCCGCGCAAAAATCTTCTCTGCCAGCGTCATTGGGCGCTTGGCGGTCTTGAGAGGAGGCAGAAAGACTTTCTTCTGCATGCGCGCGACATTAAACGGAAATAAGCCGCCGTATTCGATCACCTGCCGGGTGATTTCGTCCTCGCCAGAGGTGAACTCGCCGAGCGGGATTTCCTCGCCTGCACGAATCTTGTCAATGAGTGAGAAGTTGGTGGAGGTGAGCAGTCCGAGATTCTGACAATTTTGTTTGTAGATGCGCTCGATGTTTTCAGCGATGACCAACTGAATGCCGGCGCTCATCTCCGCGTAGGGCGACTGCTCGCGGCTCGAGCCTTTTCCGCGCCGCTTCCCGCTCACGGAGCAGACAAATCCGCCCGTCTTCACGGCGGAGCGGGCTACGGGCAGCACGCCGCCACATTTCAATCCCAGGTAAGGGATTTCGCCCAGCGTCTGGTCGAAATAGAAGCAATAGTGCGCCGGGGTGATCTCGTCCGTAGAAATATCGTCGCGCAGCTGGGGATTGTTGGCAGGATTCTTCGTGTCCCAGGGAAGATCCTCACCCCCCAGTTGACGCTTGATGAGATCCGGATCCTCGGTCAAAAACAGGACTCGACCGTTCAGACGGACTTTAGTCGGGCGTTTGTCGATTTTTCGTTCCAGGAGTGACTTGATCACCGTATGGATCCCGCGAAAAATGTGGTGGAGCGACAGAAGGCGCTAAAGCGAACTTAGCGCTGCAACCCCACACCTTCCATTGTACCGCTTATTTTCCGCGGCTTTTCACGTACTCCACCGGGCTCGGCAGTTCTTCCATTCCCCGCCCTTTGAAGATGGCATCGAATTCGGCCAGCAGGGCCTGGTGCACCAAGCCGTTTGAGGCCAGAGTTTCCCGGCTGTCAATGCGGAAGGGACCGCCTTTAAAATCACTTACCCGCCCGCCGGCTTCCTCGACTATCAGGACCCCCGCCGCCGTGTCCCAGGGATTAAGATTGAACTCCCAGAAGGCATCGAACCTGCCGCAGGCCACACAACACAAATCCAGAGCTGCTGACCCGGCGCGCCGCACTCCATGCGTGCGCAACGTGATCTGATGGTAGAAGAAGATGTTCGGATTTTGATGTCGCTTGTGGCTGGGAAAGCCGGTAGCGACCAGGCACTCCGCCAAATTCGCTATTGTTGAGACGCGGATTTTCTCGCCATTCAGATAGGCGCCGCTTCCCTGCTCGGCAGCGAAAAGCTCATCCCGAGTGGGGTCGTAGATCACGCCAGCAATACGCTGGCCTTTGTGCTCCAGCGCTAGAGAAACGCAGAACACAGGAAAGGCATGCGCAAAATTGGTAGTACCGTCAAGCGGATCGACATACCAGCGGTAGTCGCTGCCCGACTCCACGCGCGCTCCTTCTTCCCCAATCACGTCATGGTTAGGCCAGCGGGCACGGATTCGCTCGAGAATGAGCGCTTCCGACTGCCGGTCTGCGACCGTCACCAGGTCGACCTCGCCTTTGTATTCAACTTTTACCCGCTGGCGAAAATACCCCATCAGCAGTGCTCCCGCCTCGCGAGCGATCTCCGACGCGACCGGCACGAAGTCACTATTATTTTCAGGAATGGACATGTGAATTCCAGATGTGGGCTCGGTCACAAAGCAAAGCGCAGGATGCCACGCAGGTGATGGCCGGCCGCTATCAGGTTACTTCCTCCTGCCTGAATCCTCGGCAATGTACATGATCTCGTGTTTGTAGATGAACAGGTTGGGCCCCTGTTCTCGAGTCAGCCGCACCATGTTCTTGTCGTAATACTCAATCCATCCGTGAAAGACTTCACCGTCCATCAGTTTTATAGTGACCGGCTTCTGTTTTTCGCCCAGTAACTTTAGATAAGCGGCTTCCTCAAAGGTATCTTCTGGAGGAGGCGTCTTTCCCCGCTTCATTGAATTGGCGTTTCCCGGCGTGTGAAAAGGCATATCAGCCATTTTACATGGCAGAGCATCCCGAACTCTTTCGGCGCTCTCGGGAAGTAAACCCTAGGATTCTAAGGTTTTCTGAGCAGAGGGACAGGACTAGAATTTGCATAATCCACCGTTTTCGAGGCCGCCATGAGCAGACTCATCAACCCTGTTTGCATCTTTCTTATCGTGCTGGGTTCTACATTCTCCGAAGGCCAGCGTCATAGGGTCATTCCCCACCCTCCGGCCCCTGCGGAGACGCAGAGGACGACAAGCGGCGAGCCGCCGCAAAAAAAGCATTTCGATGCCCTACAGATTCAACGAGAAGCTCGTGAGTTGTCTGACCTGGCTAAGTCAATTCCGCTGGACATGGAACGCGTCAACCAGGGGCTCATGCCCAAGGACATGGTCGAAAAGCTCAAGCGTATAGAGAAACTCTCGAAGCATCTCCGCGTTGAAGTGACTTATTGAATAAGGGAAAAGCTGCCGCGCTGGAAAACGTCCCCGGTCTTAGAAAGCACGGAGCGCATACTTTGAAACTACGCGAACTTCCCGTCAGCCTTCGCTGTCAGAAAGTAAGTCTTAGTCCAAATTGCAGCTGCCGTGGCGCACCCAAAGAGTACACCCCAGAACCCGGTCCCACACGGTCGCTGCGCGCGGTACAAATCCCCGCGACAATGCCGCAATTACGGGTGGCATTGTTAACGGCGCGCCCGGGGGAGCCATCCAGCACGCCACTGAGCAGCAGTAGCGGTTCATCATAATTGGCGAAATTGAAGACATTGAAAACAGAAACGCTAGGCTCCACAGTGAGGCCTTCCCGGACTCTAATCGGCCTCGCGAGCCGCAAGTCAAACGTTTTCAGCCAGCCGAGCCCTACATTGCCCGCCGGGGGAGCCGACACCGTCGGGGTAACGGCACCCAAGGTGACAAGCTGTCCCGAAGTAAACAACCCCGCATTCACCAGTTGCACCCCAGCCGGGGTCAGTTCGTTGGCAAACGTGGTGTTATATGCGTTGATGTGAGTGGTCAAATGGGTGGTGCTGATGCCCCGTCCAAAGGTGCCAAAAGTCGTTCCTGGGAGCACATCGCCAACCGTGCCGTCGCCTGTACCGTCACTGCGAAAGATTTCTCCTGCAACGCCGCCTCCGCCCTTTTGCGGAAGGAATAGGGTCAAGGGAAGTGGCGAGTCGAAATGTCCGATCGCGCTCAGTTGCAAGCCGCGCGGCAGATCTAACACCGTGGCAAAGGAGAGTTGATGGGTTCGATCCAAGCTACCCGGCCCGAAGAATCGCGTCGGATGGTTGTAGTCCTGTGCCGGTGAAAGTACGTCCTGGTCGCCCGGCCCCTGGCCGCCTCGTACTGAAACATCGTCTTTATAACGCGACAATGTATATGAAACCGCAAGATTCATGTGCCGCACGCCGCGAGTCGGATGATCAGCTTGGGTGCGCAGGGCCATTTGCAGGCCGTTGTACCTGGAGCGTCCCACGGGAAAATACATCACATTCGATCCGACCAGCGGGTTGACTCCGCCAAAAGCCGCCGCTCCTTTTCCGAGCACCGAACAGGGCAGCCCATCGCAATAGGCATTGGCCGAATCCAAGCCATGGGTGGCAAAGTCCACAATCCTGGCGCCAGGCACATGTGCCATGTAGCAATTAACCGCAGTTAGCGAACTGCTCCCCACGCCGACAGCCGCAGGGCAAATGCCATTGGTCAGCGGATTACCCGCTACGGTTGCATTAATTGCCGCCAAGGCCGCCGTCGAATCCAGAAAGCTGGCGTCACCTACGTGGTTAGTGTCCACTCCGAGCAGAAAATGCGTGCCCACGCTCCGGAGAAAATCAATCGAGAACGTAGTTCCCCGCCGCACTTCGCGCTGCAGTCCAAAATTCATCTGCACAACGCGGGGGCTCTGATAATTAGGCGCCAGCAACCCAGAACTCGACAGCGTATTGCCCACAAAGTACGGGTTCGTCGCTCCAATCGAGTTCGTGGCGGCTTGGTAAGCGGTCTGCAGAGCTGAAATGTCCCCAGCCACAGTGCCGATGGGCTGACCGCAAATCTGGCTGGCAATGTCCAGACCAGCTATAGAATTCACCACCGTTCCGTTGGGAAACAGCACCGTTCCGCTAGGACACAGGCTGGCGCTTCCGAAGAACTGGCCTTGAGCCGCCCGGCTTCTGCGATCCAGGAAGACATTCTGGAATAAATTGTTTTCGTAATAGAGGCCGCCCCCGAGGCGAACCAGCGTCTTTCCGTTACTTCCGGGATCCCAGGCAATGCCCGCCCACGGACCGAAATTCGCGTTAGGTTGCCTTACCTGATTTCCCAATCCTGAAATGAATCCGAATTGGTCCAGAAGATCACCCTGAGTGCACGGTGGAGTGGGGAACAAGGTCATGTTGATCTGCGCGCACGCTACCGGGGCCGTATCGCTGTCGGTGCGGCCGGTATCGCGTACATAGTTCACACCTAAACTGACGTTCAGATTGGGGAATATCTTCCAGGTGTCCGCCGCATGCAACTCAATACGAGTGTCGAAATGACCGCCGCCGGGGAACCCAAACGCCGAGTGCTCGCTCGAGAAGCCCCTGCCGTTGTAAATCGTGATCCCGTTTACGGGGTAGTTCAGCGGGTTGTCCGCGATTCCGGCTATGTCGCCAGCCACCAACGCCGGGAACGGAGCAGCCGGATTATTCAAAACCGTCTGGAGAGCGACCAGATCGGTCGAGCCACTTACCCTGGGCGCCAATGCTCCGTAAGCGGTCACGCCGCCAGTCTCGATTCGGTTGATCACTCCTCCGAAGCGGAATGTGTGCTTTTGTGCCGGCTTGGTGCCATCGTATCCGGCCTGGAGATTTCTCTGAATGGTTTCCTGTGGACCTCGAGAATTCGGCCCGGTCTGCAATTGTCCCAATACAATGTTCAGGCTCGGAGCAGGATTGAAGATTCCCGGGACCGGCGCTGCCGACAAATTATCTACGAACTTGCTGTAACCGAAGCGCACCCTATGCGTATAGCTGCCCGTGCTAAAGTCCACACCTAGCGCATGGCTGGGAATATTGTTCTGAGTTGCAATTGGAGAAAAATCATCTAAGGAAGCGATGTCGCTATTGTGATCGTAATTGAAACGGTAAAACAGGCGCGTGCCCGAGTTGAGTTGCCAATCCAGCCGTCCGGTTCCGGTGGTTTCGCGGAAAGGCGCGTCGTAGCCCGTCGAGAGCAAATTGAAAGGGAAGCTGAACTTGGCGCGTTCGCCACTCAGGAAAAAAAATACCTTCTCCTTGATGACGGGTCCACCCACCGATCCGCCGAATTGGTTTCTTTGCCATGCCGAGTCGAGACCGCCGGGAAAGCTCGCAAATCCGAGACTTTGATCGCGGAAGTTGTAAAAGCCGCCCCCATGAAACAAGTTGCTACCGGAGTCAGTAAAGATGCTGACTTCGCCTGCTGAGGACAACGCTGAAGTGACACCGGGCAGCGCTGGCCTGACCCGCACTTCGCTGACAGCCGAGGCGGCCACATTCTGGATCGTGCCGCCGACTGTTTCATCGCTAATGTCCACTCCATCAAGTCGAAGGCGTGTCGTTCGACCAGAACGATCATCAATCGACAGATCAAAGAAGCCGGCCTTGCTCGGATCTGCGACTATGCCATCGAGGATCTGCACCCCTGGCTCTAGCTGCGCCAGGTCGAGGAAGTTGCGGCCGTTGATCGGCAGTGGGTCGAATTCGCTGCGGGGGGCGCGGTTCTCCACCCGCGCAAGCCCCGGATTGATGGGCTGTAACATCGCATCCACGCGTGCCACAACGCCCGCCTTCACCTCTGCGCTCAAATCCACCGTGTGAAAGCACTCGGACGCTGTAAATGTCGGGCGGAAGCGGATCGCTGGAAACGTAAGCCCCTGCCGCATCGGTCCTTACGGTGACACTGGTTTGCGTGGCACGGCTCTTCATGGTGACTCGCGCGCCCGCAATCGCAGCCCCCGTCTCATCCTTGACCGTGCCCTGAATGCTCCCCGTAGTTGGGGTTTCTTGCCCCCAGGCCGCAGCAAAGACCAGCGCTAATAGAGCCAGTGCCGCACAAAGCGATCTGACGCCAGGATGCGGAGAACAAAAGTTCAACGTTGTCATTCTTCCTTTCGCACCACCTGCGCCCAGGTGGTCGCAAGTATGAACAACTTTATGAAAATTTCGGTGATCTGAAGCATTACATCTTACTAGAAGCGAGTAGTTGCCACGATAATCGTTCTTTTTCTGCGAACTCTGAGAGATCTCTGCGAACTCGGCGGTTAAAAGCTTTTGACCGCAGAGATCGCGGAGTTAACGCCAAGGCCGCAGAGACGCAAATTGCGGAGTGGAATCGGTCCCGCTACCACTTCGATTTTGTTGTGTAATACCCGGCCCGGTGCCGAATTTTGTAGGGAGAGCCCGTCTCGCCGGTCACACTCACCTGGATTCGCCGAAAAGATGAGTCTGAATAGCGCTGGGAAGGGTAGTAGGCGAGCAAATACTGAGTGCGCAGTTCGTCGCTGATTTGTTTGAAAGCATCGTCGAGTTGGGGCAGCGAGCCGGCGTAGAAATACTTGCCGCCAGTGTCCGTGGAGAGCTGAATGAGCGCGTGCTCACCACCGGTGTCGCGGCCCGCACTTTCTTCGATCGGCACCACGATGATGCTGTATACGATCGCCTCGGCTTCCTGCGCGGCACGTACCGCCTCTTTGTAATCCACCTTGCTTGCCGTGTCTCCACCGTCGGTGATGACCACCATCACTTTGCGGCCCTGCCTCGTGTCCAAAGCCTGCGACCCCAGATATAACGCGTCGTAAAGCGCGGTCGCCGCTCCCAACCGTATCCGGTCGATGGCTCGGTCAATCTGCTTCACGTCAGAGGTAAAAGGGCTCACCTCGTTGACCACTTCACTGAACTGGTAAAGCGAAAGAGCATCCACGGGGCGAAGAATGGCGTGCGAAAAGCGCCGCGCCGAGGTCAGTTCCAGGGGCAAATCCTTGCGCGTACTCAAGCTGGTATCAATCGCCAGCACAATCGAAAGCGGCAGGGCTGATTCCCGGCCGAAAACGGAAATCTTCTGCTCTTTGCCGTCTTCTCGCAGGTGGAAATCGTCCTTCTTGAGATTTGCGATTGGGCTTCCATGCTCGTCGGTAACGGTGACGAACACGTTCACGAGCTTTACATCAACTTTAACAGTGCTTTCCGGCTCCTGGGACGTGCCGGAGTCGCTCCCGTCCATCGCAGCGCGCAGAAACAACGGCTGCTCGGCTCCCCAACCCGAATGCGGCGCCGGAAAGGGTTGAGGAGGTTGCAGCAGACCGGCAGGATTTCTTAATGAATCAGACTGCTTTTGCAACATCGGATCGCGAAGGGCAGAAAACACGCGCCCGCATTCCGCGTGCGCGGCGATGACCAGGCTCAGCAACACTAGAAGAGGGAGCAGACGTTTCATGGACGCTGCATCACTTAGATGCGGGCTTTACCGCCGGAGCACTTTCCGCCCGTCTGATTTCTGCCGGAAATGGCTCCCCGTCTGCCCACACGACGCCGTCCTCAAAGTACTCCTTCTTCCAGATCGGCACCGTGCGCTTGAGGGTATCGATCAGCCAGCGGCAGGCCTCGAATGCCTGCTGGCGGTGCGGGCAACTGACGGCGACCACGACGCTGATCTCGCCCCGCCAATTTCGAGGCGGCCAAGCCGGTGTACGATCGTGACGTCACGCACCCCAAACTGTCCCATCGCCTGCACCGCCAGGTCTTCCATCAACTTCAACGCCATCGGCTCATAAGCTTCGTAATCGAGATATAAGGTACGCCGTCCACGTGTATTGTTGCGCACGATTCCTTCGAATACAACAGCCGCGCCATCTTCGGCGCGCTTGATGTGTTCTAAGACGGCTTGGGTATCAATCTTCCCTCGAACGATCGCAACATGCTCGTTGGCCCGGTCTGGCGTACCTCCGCTTACTGGCGGCAGCAGTGCCACCTCATCATTCGCGTGTAGCCTGACCTCAGGCCCGGCGTATTCCTGGTTAACGGAAAGCGCAAGCGAAGGCAGCAGCGTCTTCAACGCGGGCACACGTGTTTCATAATGGGTAAGGACGTCAGCCAGAGTTGCGTCTTCGCGCAAAACGATGGCTTCACTGGTCTGCCCCACTAGATCCTTCAACACTCCGAAAAACAGCACCCGAACCTGCATAAGGAGACGGTTCTAGTGTATCGCGATTCGGCGACAGGTCCTTCACGGGCGGAAAGTAATGAAAATTCAAAAACCGTAGACAGGGCGGGTGCATCGAAGAAAAGAGCCGCCTGAGTTCCACGCCAACCTGAAGTGCGCCCTTCGTCGCCGGTCGGGCATTTTGAGCCACGAGCAAGAGGAAAGATGAAGTTGGTAAAAACCGGATTTTGTTACTTGATGGCGATTGTTTTTCTCCCGCTGATTGGCACCTTGGGTACAGGGGAAAGAGCCGAAGCAGAGCTGCATTGGCAGCCCCCGAAAAAGGAGGTGATGCGGCTACGTTTAGTTGCGCTGGCCCTGGCGTATCCGCGTTCTTCGTTTTTCACCACGCACGAAGTTTTTGTGGCGGAAAAGCAGTTGGCTCGCGACGAATGGCGCCTGGTGAAACTCGTCTATGGCTTTCTTCCCTATCAACCGCGGCTCTCTGAATCCGGCCTTGACTACTCCATCATCCACGAACTGCGTGCCGTCCGAGATCCCAGTTGTGACGAAACTCTGCGTCAAATGACCTATCCGCGAAACATGCCGGAGTGGCCGCAACCGGATCAGTCGTGGAAGTATTCCACCGACTCTCCCCGGCTAAACTTGGAGCGGCCGCGAAACAATTTACCTTGTTACCAGACCATGGCTGAGGATTACGGCAAGCCGGTGCACGAGCCGGTAAACCACTCCAAGCAGTTCTGACCTGCTTAGACTTATTCGCTAGCCTCGCGATACACTCGATGGGCGAAAAGGAGGTTGTATGGCCGGAAAGGAAACCGTCGTCAAACACGGTGATGTCAGCCAACGAGTCGGCGTGGAAGTGATTCGCGCCCGTGGCGTCGACGTAGACAAACTCATCAAAATGCTCATTGCTAACGCTGCCGCCGAATTTGCCAGCACCTATTATTACTACACCATTCTGCGCATGCATCTTGCGGGCTACGAAGACTACAAAGAGATCTGCGAGGATGCCAGGCTGGAAGACCGGGCCCATTGGGAACTCATCGTGCCGCGCATTTATGAACTCGGGGGCGAGTTGCCGAATGATCTGCCGGCATTCCACAACCAGGCAGGATGCGCTGCCGCCAAGCTGCCCGATCCACCGACCGTCGTAAACATTCTTACCCTGTTGATGGAGTCGGAGCGGTGCGCGATTCGCAGCTGGAGCGCGGTGTGCGACATGACATTCGGAAAGGATCCGCGAACCTATGACATGGCCGCGCGCATCCTGAACGAAGAAATCGAGCACGAAGCCTGGTTCATCGAACTGCTGGCCCGTGAACGCGATGGCAAGGTAATCCCCTCGGGACACTTCCGACGCGGCGAACCCGGCCACGCTCCTTACAGCAAAAACGCTGGCTTCTACAATCCGTAAATTCAGCTCGCATTCGACTGACGAACTTCTCCTGCCTGGCCGTTTTGGCTGGGCAGGAGTGCCTTCGCTCCAGAGACGATCCATTTTCGTAGAATGTGGAGGTGAGCGCGGAACCGACATCTTACGAAGTGACGCTCCTGCTTCCAGAGGAGGAACGAACCATCCAGGTGGGCGCCGATGAGCACATTTGGGATGCCGCGTTGAAAGCCGGGATTAAGCTGCCTGCGCTTTGCCATCAGGGACGTTGCCTGACCTGTGCAGGCCGACTGGTGGATGGCGGCGAAGTGGATCAATCAGATTCGATCAGCTATTTTCCCCGCAAGCCGTGTTCGCCGTTGCGGATTCTTACGAACCAGCAGGATGAAATGCGACGTGATCGCCGACAACATGGATTGCCAGCGCCATATTCGTAGCGGGAATACGAAGAGTGGCTTCCGGGTCCCGGGTCCCGGCTTGCGGCCCACTCTCTTTTCCGGCTCGCTGCCAATCTACCCGCGACGATTGCAGACAGGATTTCGCCGCTGGTAGCGAACTTATGACGGTGCCTGAAGCGATAATCTTTGTTGCAGCGCCGGTGAGTTGGACTCTTGCTACGGGTGGAACGTTAGAAACACTACAACAAGGTTGGGCGAGTCCGAAGACCGGCCCCAAACGGTTCTTAGGCTACAGGCTGGGTGAGAACTTTCTCTCGTTCCTCAGCATACTGTTTTTCTTCGCGAGGCGTGGTTGGCAGCGCCAGCTCCAGCGCTTCGTCTATGGTTTTGATGTAGTGGATGGAGAGATTCTCCAACTGCTCGGGCGTGAGGTCTTCCTCCACATTCGTCCGGTTTTCCGCAGGCAGGAGTACGTCATGCACTCCGGCGCGCTTGGCGGCGAGGACTTTCTCCTTGATTCCGCCAACCGGCAACACGTTTCCGCTGAGGGTGATTTCTCCCGTCATCGCCGTGAGTGGACGCACTCTGCGGTCTGTGAGCAATGAGACTAATGCCGTAGCCATCGTCACACCTGCCGATGGGCCATCTTTGGGAATAGCGCCCGCAGGCACGTGAATGTGAATGTCATGATCAGCAAAGAAGCTTTCCGAGATCCCCAACTGAGCGGCGTTGGAACGTACCCAGGTCAGGGCAGCCTGCATGGATTCCTGCATCACCTGGCCGATCTGCCCGGTCATGGTGAAGCTACCTTTGCCTTTCATGCTATTCGCTTCGATGAAGAGCACGTCGCCGCCGGCCGGAGTCCAAGCCAGGCCAACCGCCACACCAGCGCGTTTGGTGCGTTCGGCAATTTCGCCCTCGGTCCGAATTTTGATACCGCCGAGAAATTCCTGAACGACTTCTTTCGTGACAATCAGCTTTTCCGTCTTGCCTTCGGCAATTCGGCGCGCCTGCTTGCGCGCGATTGTTCCGATATTGCGTTCCAGGTTGCGAACGCCGGCTTCGTGTGTGTAGTGCCGGATCACGAAGCGAACCGCCTCTTCGGTGATGTCGATCTGCTCTGTAGTGATTCCGTTTTCCTCGATCTGGCGCGGGATCAAGTACTGGAACGCGATGTGTACCTTCTCTTCTTCCGTGTAGCCCTGCAGCTCGATGATCTCCATGCGGTCGCGCAGCGGCTCGGCGACTGGGTCGAGCATATTGGCCGTAGTGATAAACAGCACCTTGGACAAATCAAAGGGAACGTCCAGGTAATTGTCGCGGAACGTAGAGTTCTGCTCCGGGTCGAGCGCTTCGAGCAGCGCGGAACCAGGATCGCCGCGGAAATCGCGTCCCACCTTGTCGATTTCGTCGAGCATGAACACCGGGTCTTTGGTTTCGGCGCGGCGAATGCCCTGGATGATTTGTCCGGGAAGCGCGCCGATGTAAGTGCGGCGGTGTCCGCGAATCTCGGCTTCGTCGTGCACGCCACCTAGTGACAGCCGGACGAACTTGCGTCCGAGAGCGCGCGCAATGGACTTGCCGAGTGAAGTCTTGCCGACACCTGGAGGTCCGACAAAGCAGAGGATTGGACCTTTCATGCTGGGCTTCAGACGGCGGACCGAGAGGTAATCCAAGATGCGGTCTTTGACTTTCTTCAAGTCGTAATGATCGGTGTCGAGGATTTCTTTAGCTTTGGGAATGTCGACTTCCCCACCCGAGGTCTTCGCCCAAGGCAGCACGGCTAGCCACTCGATGTAGTTGCGGGTGACAGAATAGTCGGCAGCCATCGGCGACATGCGCGACAGCCGGCCCAATTCTTTCAGGGCTTCCTTTTTGACGTCGTCGGGCATTCCAGCCGCTTCGATCTTCTGCTTGAGTTCCTCGATGTCGCGCTGGCCTTCATCCTGCTCGCCCAACTCTTTTTGGATGGCCTTCATCTGCTCG
>QIAS01000497.1:0-491 GCA_003225615.1 Acidobacteriota bacterium
TGATCGCAATGGGCGAACCTTCCCAGCTGCGCCAGCTCGAGCAGATGGCCGCGGCCAAAGTATGAAGATCGTTAGTGCTGCCGAAATGCGCGAGATCGATTGCGCGACCAGCGAGCGCTTCGGCGTCCCTTCGCTCACGCTCATGGAAAATGCCGGCACGGCAGCAGCCGACTTCGTGCTGGCGGAATATGCCTCGGCAGAGCGCATTGGCGTGGTGTGCGGCAAGGGAAACAACGGCGGCGATGGCTTCGTCGCGGCTCGCAAGCTGCGTGATACGGGCAGGGAAATACGTATTGTGGTGCTGGCCGATCCTGCCGAATTGCGCGGCGACGCGGCGCAAATGTTCAAGAAGCTGGCAGTGGTGCCGCTGGTAGCGCGCACTGGCGAAGAGTTGAAATCGGGGAAGGCCAAAAGCGTGTTTGAAGCGGATCTGATGCTGGACGCCGTGCTGGGCACCGGCTTTCGCCCCCCGGTCAGCGGCGTTTACGCCG
>QIAS01000497.1:517-2403 GCA_003225615.1 Acidobacteriota bacterium
ATATTCCCTCCGGGGCCGACGCCGACGTGATGGGTGAGCAGACGGGAGCGGTGGCGCGCGCCGATGCTATCGTCACGTTTACCGCGCCGCGACCGGCGCACATATTCGGATCGCTCACCAACGGTCCCACGGTGGTCGCACCCATTGGCTCGCCGGAGGAGGCCATTGTTTCAAGCCTGCAGCTCAACGTCACTACTCCAGCAGACATTGCGCCGCTGCTCGCGCCCCGCCCTCCGGCGGCCAACAAGGGCAACTTCGGGCACGTGCTGGTGATAGGGGGTTCAGTCGGGAAGGCCGGAGCGGCGGCTATGGCAGGCTTCTCGGCGTTGCGCGCTGGCGCAGGTTTGTCCACTATTGCGACCCCGAAATCCGTGCTGCCGACCGTGGCTGGATTCCATCCCGAGGTGATGACCGAACCGCTGGAGGAAACCGAAGCAGGCACGATTTCGCTGCGTGCGCTGGAATATGGACGCTTGGATGCGCTGGTCGAGCACAAGACGGTGCTTGCAATCGGCCCGGGTATTTCCCGAAATATCGAAACCACCGAGGTCGTCCACACGATTGTCGGCAAGTACAAAGCGACGATGGTAGTAGATGCCGACGGCCTGAACGCATTTGAAGGTTGCGCGGAAAAGCTGAAAGGCGAGGGCAGGACGTTGGTGATTACACCGCACCCAGGCGAGATGGCACGGCTCATTGGTTCGACACCAGCGGCAGTGCAGCGCGACCGGCTCAACATTGCCCGCAGCTTTGCCCGCGAGCATGAAGTGATCGTTGTGCTGAAGGGACACCGAACCTTGATTGTTCATCCCGATGGCACCGTCTGGGTCAACACTACCGGAAACCCCGGCATGGCGACCGGAGGGACAGGCGACATCCTTACGGGCATGGTGGCAGGATTGGTGGCGCAGTATCCTTTGCGTACTTTTGAAGCGGTGGTGGCTGCGGTCTATTTACACGGGCTCGCCGGGGACATTGCGCGCGAAGTGATGGGAGAACAATCGCTCGTGGCTACAGATCTGGTGAAATTGCTGCCACAGGCTTTTCACCGCATAAGGCGGGCAGCACGTGAAGGACTGGTGCGCATTGGACCGTAATGGAAGCTAATAGGATGCTCCCCTTTAAGAGTACTCGCCTCTTAAGGCCTGCATTGAAAGTCAAACACCTGCGTTCCGACGTTAACGGATGAGGTACGGTAAGTGCGGTTTTGCTGGTTGCAAGCGTGGGGTGCTTTTCTCTGGTTGCCTCCGCCTTCCTCAGCCTCTCCGTTCCCTCAGCATCGGCCCGCATGGCTCTAATCTCCTCAACCTTCGTTTGGCCCTACTATGTAAAAGAGATGCTCGCAGCGGCTTGGAACATTGCTATCCATGGCAGTAATTATCCGTTCGCAATTTTCATACCTCCACTGCTACTAGGAGCGGCTACTCTTCATTCAATCTTGAGGTGGCAAGGCCGCCGAGATCCGTCTTGGATATTTCCGGATCGGTCGTCACCTGGCGTTCTGGCAACTCTTCGCCTCTTATTGGTATTCGCAGCCACAGCAACATTGTCGTATCTGTTGGGCGTAGAAAGGCCGGAGTACATCGACTTTGAGCAGCCACGGCGAACCGTGACGCTTGAAATGCATAGGAGGCAAGACGTTCACACAGCTCCGGAAGAACGCACACTCGTATATTCAGGTCGAGATGAAAATTGCACAGCTGTGTTCAAATCCTCAGCGCAACTTGCCGAATACATCGACTCATTCGACGGAAGAAGTATCCCAGTGACCGTCGAGGTGTTCGATGACCCGCCCTTGAGAGGAATTATCCTCAAGTTAGGGACGTGGTCATGGAGACGACTTCCGGCAGGTTCCCTGAGCATCCAGAGAGGATCGAGACCCGGCA
>QIAS01000497.1:2617-4725 GCA_003225615.1 Acidobacteriota bacterium
CAACGCGGCGCACGGCCCGGGTCCAGCTTGCCGGTTCCATGCTGGCTGGCATCCGCTTCGAAGGCGGCGAGCGCGCTCGAGCCAAACTCCAAACCATCTCTGAAACCGGAGGCCTGCTGATATTGGGCAACCGGCTGAATCAGGGCGATTTCATCGAGATCGCATTCCACACACGCTCGGGGCCGGTGCACGGCATGGCCGAGATGCTCAGTCCCATGCGGGAGTTCACCGACGGTTGCCTGCAGCCGTTTCGCTTTATCGCGCTGGGTGATGATGACCATCGCAAGCTGCGCACGGCGCTGGACTCGGTCATGGATTCAAACTTCTTGGCCGCCGCAGGCCGGCGCATTTCCGGGATTTAAGGCTTGTGATCGCGACTGTCTCTCCGTCCAAGTACTCCTTATAGGGGTTGACCAACAACCCTGCGCTACCGGCATTGTCCCACTCGCTATACTGGTCTGCAGATTCCACCAGCATGACGCGAGAGATCACCACGCACTCGGCCGAGGAGACGGTTGCTTTCGGCCGCACCCTGGCCGAGGCGCTGGCCCCTCCAAAAATTGTGCTGTTGCGCGGCGATCTGGGTGCGGGCAAGACGACGCTGGTAAAGGGCATTGCGGCTGGATTCCAGGCGGCCGCGGAGGAAGACGTAACCAGTCCCACCTTCACTTTAGTTCATGAGTACCGCAGTCCTAACGTCAACCTCTATCACATTGACCTTTACCGTGTGGATACCCCGCGTGAGTTGGAGACGCTGGGAATCGATGATCTAATCGCCGAAAACAGCCTGCTTTTGATAGAGTGGGGAGAAAAGTTCCCGCGCTTTGAACGCAATTGTGATGTCCAGATAGTGATAGAGAGAGTGGGGGAAAACGACCGGCGGATCCGGATTGCCAGTCGCTGCATGGAGAGTCTGTCCCTCACCGGAAAGCGCACGTACTTCTTTCGCGAGTTTTGGCCTGACATTGCGACGCATGTGCTGCACCGCCATCCATAAAAACGGCAGCCTGTCCCGGTGCGAGTACATCAAAACGCCTATGAAACCGTGCTTGAGCGGCGTTGTTGTTGTATTAGTTTTTGCAAGTGCGCTTTTGTTTCCTGCTGCCGCGCAACAACCCCCACAGGCACAGCAATCAAGTTCCCCGCTGCAACAGCCAACTCCGGCGCCCAAACCGGAGACGCCCGCGCCAACGACTCCCTCTAAGAACAAGACGCAGGAGCAAAAGCAGATCGAGAAAAAAGAGCAGTCGCAACGGATTCTGGGCGTAATGCCGGATTTCGGTGTGACCAATCGGTTGAACGCGCCGCCGCTCACCCCGCGCGAGAAATTCCACCTGATGATCAAATCGGCGTTTGACCCCGTCCAATTTGGAGTGGTTGGCCTTCAGGCCGGAGTCAGCCAGGCCACCGACGAGTTCCCGGGCTATGGACAAGGCGCGCAGGGTTATGGGAAGCGATATGGGGCTGCGCTGGCCGACGAGACCTCCTCCGGATTCTTCAGCAATTTTTTCTGGCCGGTTCTGCTGAAGGAAGACCCGCGTTATTTCCGTTTGGGCGAAGGAAGCATCAAGCGGCGTATCGGGTACTCGTTGAAACAGGAGCTTGTTTGTCACACCGACAGGGGCGGCCGCTCGTTTTCTTTTTCTAATGTGCTCGGAGCACTCTCGGCGGGAGGCCTTTCCAACGTATATTATCCCCAGGCTGATCGCGGCTTCGCTTTGACCATGAGCCGATCCGCAATTGCCATCATGTATGGCAGTCTAGGGGCTCTGGTCGATGAGTTCTACCCCGACATTTCCCGCAAGCTGTTTCACAAGCACCGCAATGAGCAACTCGAGTCGGGCGGCAAGGGAACGCAGCGCTGAAGCAAGAGCTAAGCCACGACTTGCTTCGAATTCGTTCTTAGTAATTAACCTGGGTTGATGAAGAGCGTAACAAGATAAATCGAAGGCAGGCGATTGGAGCGCTCCATTCTCTTACCATAGAGAAAAGCATGGCAGCGGCAAAGATGATGAAAATGAATTTACGTTTCACGAGTACCTGCAGATGAAGATTGCCCGCCCCTGCACAAAGGAGACTACTTTCACGCTGACGCTAATCGAACGCTA
>QIAS01000498.1 GCA_003225615.1 Acidobacteriota bacterium
CATGTGGTCAAAAGTGGTTGGAAGTGGTACATAAGACTATGGTCGTGGGCAGCGGTGACCAACAAAGAGGCGCCAGTGGGATTTGAGACTGACACCCCGAAAAAGAGCCCAGATGAGATCCAAACGACCGATATTTCAACCGCTTTTACCTCCCTCGCTTTTCTCGTGGCAGCTGTTAAGCAGTCTCGCGCCCCGCTAAAGGGCAAAGCGCATGTTTCGCGGCAATCACCCAACCCGCTGGACGAAAAAGGACGCCTCAAAGTCCCGGCGGAATTCAAGCGCGTGATCGACGAGAAATATGGCACGCAATTCTACATCACGAGCTTAGACGGAAAGAGTGCTCAAGTTTATCCCTTCGAGGAGTGGGAACGGATCGAGCAGAAGCTGGCGGGGCTCTCCACCTTCAATCCTACGAAGAAGAAGTTTCTGGACCGGGTGAACTACTGGGGCCAACAAATCGAGATGGACGGGCAGGGGCGAGTTCTGATCCCGCAACTGCTGCGCGACTCGGCGCAGATCAAGGGCGAAGTGGCGGTGCTCGGCAACCTGACCTACCTGGTAGTGCGCAACCTGGAAGCGTTCCGTAGGGAGATCGAGGAGCAAGCGTTCACGCCTGAGGATGAGAAGACGCTCGACGATCTGGGCATCTAGTGGGCAAGGGTTTATCAGACACCCCCGAGCGGGGTGGGCATGGAGAGGAAGTTGGCCATGTCCCGGTTCTTTTAAAAGAAGCGATCGACTTTTTAGCCGTAAGACGCGGTGGGACCTATATCGATGCCACTGTGGGCCTGGGCGGGCACAGTTACGAAATCGCAAAACGCCTCGGCGCACCGGAACATTTGATTGGGGTCGATAAGGATCCTGCTGCGCTGGAAATAGCCCGCACGCGGCTGCGCCCCACTCCGGAACTCGAAGGAGACTGGCCGCAGGTCACGCTGGTGCACGGCTCGTTCGCGGAGATCGAAAAGCGGTTCGGCGCGGCTTCGGCCGACGGGCTGCTGGTCGATCTCGGATTGAGCAGCCTGCAACTGGGAAACGCAACGCGGGGATTCAGTTTTCAGGCGGAAGGACCGCTCGACATGCGGATGAACCCGCAGTCGGAGCTGACCGCCGATCAAGTGGTAAATCAGTTCGACGAGCGCGAGCTTGCCGACCTGATTTACGAATTCGGTGAGGAAAGGAGGTCGCGGAGAATCGCCAGAGCCATTGTCCGGTCGCGGCCAATACGCACCACCGCGCAACTTGCGGCGGTCATATCGGCCGCGGCCCGGCCAATGAAACCGGAGCGCATTCATCCCGCGACAAGAACCTTTCAAGCTCTCCGAATCGTCGTAAACCGCGAGTTGGACGACCTGCGTGATTTGTTGAGTTTCGCGCCGCAGGTGCTGAAACCGGGCGGAAGGCTGGTGGTAGTCAGCTTTCATTCGCTGGAGGACCGGATAGTAAAAGACGCCCTCCGCGAGGGAATGAAGCTGGGCATTTACAACCTGCTGACCAAGAAGCCGGTAACGCCCGGCAGAGAAGAGATTCAACGCAACCCGCGTTCGCGCAGCGCGAAATTGCGGGCCGCGGAAAGAGTTTAGGTTTTCAAGTTTAGCCCCGGAAAACGAGCCGGGGTCCCGGCACGACCCAGGGAAGGCGTGCCGGGCAAGGTATCTCCCAGGGTAGAAGTTGGGAAACCCGCGGCGTGTGGTAGCGCAGCGGGAAGCAGGTTTCCGGGACGGCATCGCCTCACAACAAAGGGCGAACAAAATTCTCCTACCTCTCTCTCGGTGCCGTCCCGGAGAGAGTTCGAAGGTAGGCCGGAGGCAAGGGACATGTATACGGGCACTTTGATTGAAGACTTGATCGCCACGGTGGAGCGCGCCGAACGGCACGCCTCAACCAACGCCAGCGTGCCGGAACCGGAGCTCTGGATGTTGGCCGGGCGATTCGAAGTCGGGGTTGAACCAAATCTACTCGGGGTGGCGTAAATGGCAGCAGCAAGCGCGGCAGCTCACAATGCAATTCCTTCCCGCCGGCCATGCTGGACCGGGACACCGGAAATCTACTTCACCAAGACCATCGACAATACGCGCCTGGTGAAAGTGGAAGACCCACGCCGCAGCCGCGAGATGAAGCAGTTCGGCATCGCGCTCTGCTGCCTGTTTTTGCTTGTCATGACCTACGCCTGGCAGCATTTCAAAGCCATCGAGTACGGGTACAAAATCGAAACCCTGAAAATACAGCGCGATGGACTGAGCGAGATGAACCGCGCCCTGCTGCTCGAAGAAGCGTCACTGCGCGATCCGCACCGCATTGATCAGATGGCCAGGGACATGGGCCTGCAATCTCCCGAA
>QIAS01000499.1:0-545 GCA_003225615.1 Acidobacteriota bacterium
CGAGGAAACCTCCGCCAAAGCTGAGCACATCGTGAGTAGGGACGGTAATACCCGCCTGATCGCTCACCTCGTTGAACGCACCCTTGCCATCGTTATGCCAGAGATGGTCGGAAGATTTCTGGAAATCGGATATATAAAGATCGAGCCACCCATCATTGTCATAATCCCCCAGCGAAATGCACATAGCAGCCATCGTATTGCCGCGCCCCGTCAGAGCCATTCCGCTGAGTAGCCCGATCTCATTAAAAGTGCCGTTGTGCTCGTTGTGGTACAGATAAGCGTTCAGGCCGTCGTTGGCCACGAACAGATCGGGCCACCCATCATTGTCATAATCCGCCGCGCCCACCGACAAATTCTTTCCCGCCGGCTGATAAATTTCCGAAGCCGACGTCACGTCCGTGAACGTTCCATCCCCATTGTTGTGATACAGGAAATCCGCCGTCCCCTTGTAAACGCTGGGAGGACAATTCGTGCGCACCCCGGCAAAGTCGCAATACCGCGGGCTGTCCGGGGTCAACGCCACATAACCGCCGACATACAAATCC
>QIAS01000499.1:562-2541 GCA_003225615.1 Acidobacteriota bacterium
CCATGAAAGACAGTGCCCGCGGCCGCTACGCCCGCCTTTTCGGTGACATCAGTAAACGTGCCGTTCCCGTTGTTGTGATAGAGAACATTCCGCCCGTACTGCATGACATAAAGATCAGGAAAGCCGTCGTTATCGTAGTCTCCCCACACGCAGCCCAGCCCATAATCAGTCCCCGGCACGCCGGCCTTATCGGTAACGTCCGTAAACGTGCCATCACCATTATTCCGGTAGAGCGCATTACGCGCGCTGACGCCGCGCTTATAAAGATCGCGGCCGTTCACAAAGTAGATATCCTGGAAGCCATCTCCATCGAAATCGGCCACACACACGCCCGGGCCGAATATCTCGCGGATGATTGCCATCCCGTTGCTGCCGTTGTAGTGAACGAACTTGATGCCCGCAGAGGCGGTAACGTTGGTGAACTCGATGGCAGGAGGCGCAGGAGTTTCTGCGTGCAACTGCATCGCGCTGCGTACGCCGATGAAAGCCAGCAAGAGGAAGGCTGCCTGAAGAAAAACCGCCCGCCCCCAGCGCAGGCCCGACCGCTGCCCCGAGCTCGGCTGAACTCCAGTCAACACTCTTCTCCCCGCTCCTGTTTCCGGCCGTTTTCCCTTATGAAAGGTCCTTGCGCGTTGTCAAAAACCGTGCCATCCAACCATTCTCTTCCTGGCATGGGACGTGGTTTTTCGGCTTATAATCAGCCAATGCCCTTAATCGATAGCCGTCATATCCTACCTTTTTTCCTGGTGGCAGCGGCCACAGTTTCTTCCGCGCAGGCAAGAAAAAATCCCGCCGCTGGCCCGGCTGCCGCCGAACACGCAGCCAGCCTTGCGGAAAACGGCCACTGCACCGAGGCGCTTCCCTTACTGAAAAAATCCATTCGCCAGGTCACAGATAAAGACCTTAAAAAAAGAATAGGACTGGACGGCATCCACTGCGCCATGACCCACAACGCTCCCTACGATTCGTTGACATTTCTCGAAGTACTCGCCCGCGAATTTCCCCGCGATCCCGAGGTGCTCTACAACGCAACCCACGCTTTTTCCGATCTCTCCCTCCGAACCTCGCAGGACCTTGCCCGCGAAGCCCCGTTTTCCTACCAGGTCCACCTGCTCAACGCCGAAGCCCTCGAAGTGCAGCAGAAATGGGACGATGCCGCCATCGAATATCGCCGGATTCTTGAAATCAATCCCTTTCAGCCCGGAGTCCACGCCCGCCTGGGCCGCGCGTTGATTTCGAAGCCGCAGCCGACGCCCACCGACGTCGAACAAGCCAAGAAGAATTTTGAAGAGGAACTCGAGATCGATCCCAAGAACGCCGCCGCCGAATACGTTTTGGGAGAACTCGCCCGCCAGGCCAGCGATTTATCCGCCGCCATTCGCCATTATTCCCGCGCCACCAAGCTGGACACCACCTTTGGCGAGGCATTTCTCGGACTCGGCACCTCGCTCGTCTCCGCCAAGCGCTTCAGCGAAGCCATTCCGCCGCTCGAAACTTATGAGAAGCTCGCGCCTGACAGTCCATCAGGCCATTTCCAACTAGCCCTGGCCTACACCGGAGTTGGCCGAAAAGAAGACGCCAACCGTGAAGCAGCTCTGCAGCGGCAAAGCGCCGAGAATCTGGAACAAATAAAGAGAAGGGCCGCCGACGCGCTCCTGAAGCAGCAATCACCGCCCCCGGAAGCCCAAGCTCCAGAGCAGCCAAAATAGCGAATCTCTCCCGATGAAGAGGCGAGTAATAGATTGCCATCCCGAATCTCTTCCCCGCAGAGAATTCCTGCGACTCCTGGCAGGGGCCGCCGCCTTCGCCACATCCCCCCGCATCGCCCGGGCTTTCGACAAACCCGCCTACCCCTTCTCCGAAGTCCCCGCTTCAACCAGCGGCATCACCTGGACCCACACCGCCGGCCACTCCCCCGAGAAATATCTCCCCGAATCCACCGGAGCCGGTTGCGCCTTCCTCGACTACGACAACGACGG
>QIAS01000522.1:0-2084 GCA_003225615.1 Acidobacteriota bacterium
GCCCACCCCGGGCCGGATCCGCAACTGCCAGGCAACGGTCACCTTTAGCAAAATTGTAACACTCCCAGCTAGGTCATGTCGGGCCTGATTACTATGGACAGCGCAGCGAAAAATCGGCTACAGCCCCGGAAGCTACACTGGCATCGTAAAATGCAGGTGAGGGTAGCAGGACCTATGATTGTTAAGCGCATTAAGCTTCATCAAATTCTGACTGGGCGCGCTGCCGCTTTCTATAGGGTATCGCTTCTTGTCCTCTTTCTGGCCATGTTTCTCGCGCCGCAGGCGTGGTCTGAGACTTGCCTATCTTCGGGTGATATGGACGCCGCGACCCGGACCGCACTGGAAACTGCGGGCAAACGGTATTTCGATATGGCGGCGCGGGGGGATGTCGCTTCCTTGCGCCAGAACGCGATTCCCAGCCTCGCCAATGATTTCTCCGGCGTCGAGGCCGCAGTCAAGGACAATCAGACTAACTTCGCGGGGGCGCAGGCTACTCCTCGTCCGCCGTTTCTGCTCAAGGAAGAAGGCAATGCGCCTGCTCAGCGAGCAGAATTTTTTTGTGGAGTATTCGGGTCTCGTGGCCAGACCGCCGATAGCGCTGTTTTTGTTATTCCTAACCTCGCGCCCGGCAACTACGGAATTGTGACGTTAGACGTTCCTGCCAGCAAGGGAGCCCACACGCTTTCCTTTGTTCTGCAACAGATGGGTGCGGAGTGGAAGCTGGGCGGTTTTTATGCGCGTGCGGCACAGGTTTCCGGGCACGACAGCAACTGGTTTATTCAAAAGGCCCGCGAATACAAGGCCAAGGGCCAGATGCATAATGCATTTTTTTACTACCGGGAAGCGGAGGAACTGATCTCGCCAGTGCCCTTCATGAGTACCCTCGCGACGGACAAGCTATACGACGAAGCACAGGCCGCACAGCCTGCTGATCTTCCGACCAATGGGCCCGTTGATTTAGCCGTCGGCGGCAAGACTTATAAAATCACTACCATCTTTCCACTCGCCGTGGGGAACGACTTGAATGTCGTGGTGAAATACCAGTACCCGGACGTCTCCAATACTGCGCAGACCTTCCAGGACAACATCGCGGTGATCAAAGCGCTGGTGGCGAAATATCCCGAACTGCGCGACGCTTTCGGAGGGGTGGTGGCGCGCGCCGTAGAAACGTCAGGCCGTGATTATGGGGTGCTGCTGCCAATGAAGGACGTGAAATAGAAGTACGAAGTACGATTTACGAAATTCGCGAATCCAGACTCCCGGCATCGCCAGTCACGGATCTCCAGTCATCCAGAATTAATTACGTCGCGAGCGCTTCTTCAAACGTGCATTCGCGCGGCGATTTGTCAGCCCGCAACCCGAGAAACACTGGGGCACGCAGCTTCATGCCGCCTTCGTTGCTCTCGTGAGTCCATTCGGTAAACTTGATTTCGGCGACCATCTGAGGCTCAACCCAGTGCACGCGCCTTAGGGCATCGACGGGCCCGTAAAACGGGTTCTTCTTGGTCTGCAGCTTTCTGAGCCGATCCCACATGGCTTGCAGAGCCTTCTGGTCAAAGCCGCTGCCGGCCTGCCCAACGTGGATCAGGCGGCCCTGCTTGTCGTAGAGTCCGAGCACGAGCGATCCAAAATATTCCCGGCTGCCTTCCGGTTCGGTGTAGCCCGCGATCACGCATTCCATCCGTTGCGTGATTTTTATCTTCAGCCACTCGCGGCTGCGCCGCTCCTCGTAGCAGCTGTTGCGGCGCTTCGCGACGATGCCTTCCAAGCCGCGCTGGCGCGCGGCTTCGAACAGGCCAGTGCCATTCTCAAGGTAATGATCCGAGTAGTGCACGACGTCTCCCGAAGTCACGACGGTAGCGAGGGCCTGCTTGCGATCTTCGAGATTCACGCGATGCAAGTCGTACCCGTCGGCGTAGATCAAATCGAAAACGAAATACTGGACGGGAACTCCGGCGCGGCCCGGGATGCGATGTCCGCCAGGACGAAAGCCGGTTCTTTGCTGCATCAGGCTGAAGGAGGGCCGGCCCTGTTCGTCCAAGGCTACTACTTCGCCGTCGAGCACCGCTTTTTTTGCGTTTACA
>QIAS01000522.1:2226-2655 GCA_003225615.1 Acidobacteriota bacterium
AGGAGTTGCCAGCATCGGCCAGATCGCCGTCGGCATGGCAACTTGTGTGGCGCCGGTTAAATTCTTAACGGCGGAGATTGTCGAGGAAGTCTTAACCACAGAGGACGCGGAGGAATTCGGCGCCTCGGGAGTCGCCCTGCTGGAGGTCTTTTTCTTGCTGGCTTTCGTAGGAGAATTCTTGTGCGGAGGAGTAACGCTATTTACGTTCCGAATTTCCGCGCTTTTCTTGTTTTTTTTTCCTCTGTGGAACTCTGTAAACTCTTCTGTTGGCTTTTTATCTTCCCCGATTTCTTCTTCTGCTCAAGCTTTGCCAGTGCATCCGCCAGCCATGGCGCTTTCAGTTTGCCACGCGAGGCAGGCCGGTCGCTTTGCCACTCTGCGGACCGTTGATCTCCACCAATCTCGGCCATGGTGCGCTTGGTCAGCACA
>QIAS01000151.1:0-1939 GCA_003225615.1 Acidobacteriota bacterium
TCATTCGGTCTGGCGGTTCGATTCCCATCGTCACTGATTTTCAGGATGTGTTGAAGATTCCCAGTGTGATGATGGGCTTCGGGCTGCCCGACGACAACCTGCACGCCCCGAACGAAAAGTTTCACATTCCGAACTTCTATCGAGGAATTGAGACCATCTGCCTGTTCTTTGAGAAGGTGGGCGGAAAAGCATAGACCACGTGTGGACGAGCGCCCTGCCTCGTCCAGCCGACGGTATACAAGCCCCGTGCCGCTTCATATCAGGGCTTTTTCTTGCGCGCCTGAAAGGCAAGGAAGTGGTGCGAGTGCTGGAGTCATTCGGCTTTCGCTTTGTAAGGTCTCGTGGCAGCCATGTTTTTCTGAGACACCCAGACGGAGGGACCACAGTCATGCCATTTCAGGCTCGGAAACAACCTCCTAGACGCGGTACTCCGGGACGTGGAACCGTCGGCCGAAGAGTTAGTCAAGCATCTTTGAGCCATCACCCTCGATCGTCCTGTCTGCGCCTCTCGCTGCTACGTTTCGCGAAGAAATCTTGCTTCTCCCATATAACTGGGCTAGAGTACTAGCGCTCTCGCAATCTCTCCCTTCCTTTTCCTTTCCTCACCCATTTCTCAGCCACTGCCTGCATTGCATATGCAACAGAGTGCGCTGCTGGATATGGGTACCCTATATATTGTGTTTTCGTGCTTGACCGGCGATGCATTTCGCCTTTACATTAGCTGGAATTCGTGCTGCGCCCACGAATCTACGGGAGGAGTTCGTCCGGCAATTATGGGTGGGCATCCAAGTAGTAACGAGCAGAGTGAGGCGTCGGGCACCGCGTCCCGACCAGGTAATGGGCGTCTCGCCACCACTGGTGCGACGAGCAGAACAGATCCCACCACGGATCATGCAACCAGAGGCAGAGCGACAAGGAGTCGAAGTTGCTTAAACTGAAAAAGCTTCAGATTCTCGGGTTCAAATCCTTCTGCGACCGCACTGAACTCAAGTTTCACGGAGACGGTGTGGCCGCAATCATCGGGCCGAATGGCTGCGGAAAGTCCAACATTGCGGACGCGATCTCGTGGGTCTTAGGCGAACAGTCCGCCAAATCGTTGCGCGGTTCCCGCATGGAAGACGTGATCTTTGCCGGCACGCGCGACCGCAAGCCGACCGGCATGGCCGAAGTATGCCTTACCCTCATCGACCCCCAGGTTTACGACGGCAGCGACGCCAACGAGCCTACTCAGATTGAAATTCAGGATGAGATGACGGAAGGCGCGGAGCATTGGGATGAAGCCGAGTTGCGGGCGCGCGCTGCCGAAGAGACTGAACGCGCGGTGGAGGAAGCGCAGCCCGGATTGAGCGAGGAAATAGAAGGCGAGTCGTCGGCCGCGCCAATTGAGGGAGCGCCGCCAGCAGCAGCCATGCCCGAAGCCGCCGCGCAGGAGCAGACCTCGGACCCGTTGAACGGCAACGGCCCGCATGTGGTCCTTAAAATCCGTCGCCGCAAGTTTAACCAGCAATTCCATGCCGGGGAAATCGTGGTCACGCGTCGGCTGTTCCGCTCCGGCGACAGCGAATACCTGCTCAATGGCAAGCTTTGCCGCTTGCGCGACATTCAGGAATTGTTCATGGGCACGGGCCTGGGCCCGGAATCGTACGCCCTGATCGAGCAGGGGCGCATTGGGCAGATTCTCAGCAGCCGTCCTACCGACCGGCGCGCCATTATCGAAGAAGCGGCCGGGATTACGAAGTTCAAGACGAAGAAGCGGCTGGCCGAGGCTCGCCTGGAAGACGCCAAGCTGAACCTGTCACGCGTGAACGACATCTTCGAGGAAGTCACGCGGCAGATGAATTCGCTCAAGCGGCAGGCCTCCAAAGCGGAGCGCTATGGTCGTTTACGCGACGAAATGCGGGCCAAGCTGCGCCTGGTGCTGGCCAGCAAGTTCGCACAA
>QIAS01000151.1:1963-2589 GCA_003225615.1 Acidobacteriota bacterium
TCCGAGGAAATGCGCCACCAGGGCGAAGCGGTGCAGGAACTGGAAACAGAACAGAATGAACGGACACGTCGGGGCTATGAAATTGAGAGCGAGCAGCGGCAAAACCGCGAACGTCTGAGCCAGATTGCTATCGAGACGGACCGTGCCCACGCTCGCAGCCGCACCAACGAAGAGCGATGCGCCGAACTGACCGCACGCGCTGCGTCTTGGGAGACCGAGACGGCCCAGGCGCGGCACCGGCTCAGCATTCTCGAGGCTGAACTGGAATCGAACCGCCAGGTGCTGGAATCGGCCGCGGCTGATCTCGCGGCCGCACAGAATGAGCTCACGCTTTCCCAGCAGGAAGCAGCAGGCACTGCCAGCGAGCTTGCGGAACTCGAACGGCAACAGGAAGAATGCCGCAACGCGATTATGGAGGCCGTGGCAACAGCATCCAACCTGCGCAACCAGCTTACGCAAGCCGAAGAACGCATGGCTGCCGTGGATCGTGAAGGCCAGCGGCTCCAAGCGGAGATCGCCACTGCTAACGCTCAGGCCGAAGCTTTTGGCGGACAACGAGGGCAGCTTGCTTTGGAATTCGAAACCGTGTCCCAGCGAGTTGCGGGAATAACCGAAGAGCTCATCCA
>QIAS01000151.1:2624-9760 GCA_003225615.1 Acidobacteriota bacterium
GAACCGGCTCGACAGCCTGCGCGCCGAATATTCCGCGGCCATTGGAAAAAAGAGTTCGCTCGAGGCGGTCATCGCGGAGCACGGTTATTCGACTGAATCCGTACGGCGGCTCTTCCAGTCGGGTGGTATGCAGGGTGGTCTTGCTCCCGCGGGAGTGCTGGCCGACTTTCTGGAAGTGGAGCCACGCTTTGAGCACGTCGTGGAAGACTTTCTGCGCGATGAGTTGAATTACATTGTCGTAAAGTCCTGGGATGCCGCGGACGAAGGCCTGCGGTTGTTGCGTACGGATGTGAACGGGCGCGCGACTTTCCTGGTACACCCTGAGGACTCACAGGCAAAATTCTCTTTTCTAGTGGATGAGAGCGCGCGTCCCGATCCGCCAGCCTCCATCCTTCCGCTGAAGAACACCATCCGCGTGCTGAATGGCTTTGGCAAGTCGCTTGAGGTAATCCTCCCCAAGTTGCGCGATGGCTATATCGTGCCCGATGCGGCATTCGCTCGCGATCTGGCACTCGAGAATCCGGACGCGTTTTTCCTCTCTCATTCCGGAGAATGTTTCCATAATGTGACCGTGACTGGAGGCAAGCAGCGGGCCGAGGGACCGCTTTCCATGAAGCGCGAATTGCGCGAGGTCATGCGCTTGCTCGAGGAACTCGAACATACTTTGCGCGATGAGGAGATGCGCGTCCTGACTCTGGTTCGCGAAATCAAGGAGCTTACTTCCCTGCTCGACCGTCTGGAAGGGGAAAACCGGCAGGCCGAAAAACAGGCGATGACCTCCGGCCACATGCTGCAGCAGCTTGACGCCGAAATGAGCCGGGTGAGCGAGCGCTTGAATACCAGCATGTCGGAAGTCTCGAGGCTAGCCAGCGAGCGCGCCGAGCAGGAAGCCCTCGTTGAAGCTCGCCGGGAGGAGATTTCCAATTTCGAGCAGCAACGGGCGGAACTCGAACGAGCAATGGCAGCGGCACAGGAACGGCTGTCCAACTTGCGCGAGCGTAAGGATCTGGCATCCCAAAGTGCATCGCAACGGGCTGCCCGGGTGGCAGCGCTTGAGGAACGCCATCGTTCCGCTGCCGCCGTATTGGCGAGGATTGGGTCGCTGGTTTCTGAAATGCGTGAGCGGGTGAATACGCTTTGCCAGCAAATTGAGGCCGCCGCGTCTGAAAAGTTGCAGCGTGAAACTGAAAACCAGGAACTCGCGGCCTTGCTTGTAGATCTGCAGGCCGAGCGCAATGCCGGAGACGCGCGCGTGGGCCTGTTGCAGTTCGAGTCAGAACAAGTGCGTGCGCGTTTGACGGAAATCGACGAAGCTGTGCGCGCCGCTCGCCAGTTGCTTGACCAGGCGCGCGACCGACGGGGCGAACTCACCGCCGCGGCAGCTAAGCTGCAGTCCGATGCCCATTACATGGCGGAAACTTGCTTGAATGAATTGGGGGTCCAGCGCGACGACTTGATGAGCGATGCGACGATTGCCATTTTGACGGGCGAGCCGCTTGTCTTTGAAGAGCAAGCCTATCGCGAGATGCGCTTGCGCCTAGACGCCATGGGTCCGGTGAACATGATGGCGCTCGAAGAGTATAAGGAAACTGCCGAACGGCACCAGTTCCTGGAGACTCAGCGCAAAGATCTACTTGAGTCCATCGAGAATACCCAGGCCACCATCAAAGAAATTGACATCGTTTCCCGCCAGAAGTTTGAGGAAGCGTTCCATAAGATCAACGAGAACTTCCAGGCGACCTTCCGCAAACTTTTCGGCGGCGGCCACGCTTTTATGCGCCTCACCGACGAAGAAAACAGCGCGGAAAGCGGCATTGACGTTGTGGCGTCCCCTCCTGGCAAGAAGCTGCAAAATGTGCTGCTGCTTTCAGGCGGCGAAAAGGCGCTCACCGCGCTGGCGTTGCTGGTTGGAATCTTCCAGTACCAGCCCAGCCCCTTCTGCATTCTCGACGAAGTAGACGCGCCGCTCGATGAGGCGAACATCGGCCGCTTCACCGAACTGGTCCGCGAAATGAGCGTGCAGACACAGTTCGTGCTCATCACTCACAGCAAGAAAACCATGAGCATCGCCCCGGTTCTCTATGGCGTGACCATGCAGGAACCGGGCGTCTCGAAACTTGTGTCGGTGCGGTTCGGCGCCACGGCGTAATGCGGCTCGAATATTGTGGCGGCATTGCAGCCCAGTGAGCGGGATAAACATCCCCCGCATCCGGTAGTCCCCTGCCTCCCAAGCCCGTCCACTCCTGAAGCCGCATCACGTACAATATCCATGAGGCTCTATGCGCCGAGTTTACTTCGACAATAACGCGACTACGCCGGTGCTGCCAGAGGTCTTTGAGGCTATGCGCCCGTACTTTGGCGAGCACTTCGGCAACGCGTCATCGATCCATCACCATGGACAGGAGACGCGGGCGGCGGTGGAGCGCGCGCGTGAGTCGGTGGCTGCGCTGCTGGGATGCCGGGCTGCCGAAATTGTATTCACCAGTGGAGGTACGGAGGCTGACAACCTCGCCATTTTCGGATTAGCTTCTGCCGGCGATCACGTGATCACCTCGACTGTCGAGCATCATGCGGTACTGAACTCGTGCAAGCGCCTCGAGTCATTGGGTTGCGCCGTAAGCTACTTGCCGGTGGATAGCCGCGGGCAAGTCGATCCTGACGACGTCCGCCAGGTGCTGCGTCCCAACACGAGGCTTGTCACTATCATGATGGGGAACAACGAGACTGGCGTGCTGCAGCCGGTTGCGGAGATCGGAACGATCGCGGCCGAAGCCGATGTCTATTTTCATACGGATGCAGTGCAGGCTGCAGGCAAGGTCTCAATTGACGTTCAGAAAATCGGATGCGATCTGCTCTCCATCTCCGGACACAAGATGCACGCGCCGCAGGGGGTTGGGGCGCTCTACGTGCGCAAGGGCACACAACTTCAACCTATGCTTTATGGCGGAAGCCACGAGCGTTCGCGTCGCGCCGGCACCGAGAATGTCCCGAGCATAGTTGCCCTGGGCAAGGCCGCGGAACTGGCCAGAGAGGGTTTGGAGCACGGGGGCCTATGCACTATCGAGAAGATGCGCGATTGCCTGCAGCACGCCATACTAGGGAACTTCGACGGTGTCGGAGTCAATGGCGAGGGCGCGCCGCGCGTACCCAACACGACCAATCTGTACTTCGAAGGTCTTGAAGGCGAGTCGCTAGTGATTGCGCTCGATCTGAAGGGGCTGGCGGTCTCGACAGGCGCCGCATGTTCCTCGGGAGCGATTGAACCTTCGCACGTGCTCACTGCTATGGGAGTGCCTCCGGACCGGGCCCGCGCCAGCATCCGTTTCAGCTTGGGCAAGCAGAACACGCAGGAGGATATCGAATTCGCGCTGGCTTTGATTCCGGAGACCGTGGTGAGATTGCGGGAGCTGTCGCCGGTTTACAAGAAAACAGCACTTAGCACTTAGCACTTGGCATTTGGCCCTTCGCGCTCTTGCCAGTCGCGAGGCTTCGGATGCACCAGTCTTAGGGTGGATTTCAGCTTGGTGCGGAAGTTTGTAGAGCGAAAAGCTAAGGGCTAATTGCTAATTGCGGGTTACCAAATGCCGAATACGCAAACCATTGCCGTTGCTATGTCGGGCGGAGTCGATTCCTCGACCGTGGCAGCTATGCTGCGCGCCGAGGGACATAACGTCATCGGCTTGACCATGCAGCTGTGGAACCAGCGGCGGCTCGTTGGTCATGCCGGCATGCCTGAGGCGGTGCAGGGTCGCTGCTGCTCGCTGGACGACGTTTACGATGCTCGGCGGGTCGCCGAGACGATCGGCATTCCGTACTACGTGGTCAATCACGAGGAGCGATTCGAGCGTGAAGTCGTGCAGCCGTTTGTTGAAGATTATCTTTCCGGCCGGACGCCGATTCCGTGCAGCTTGTGCAATAACCATCTTAAGTTCGATCAGCTGCTCATCGTGGCGCGTCAGATCGGCGCGGAGACACTGGCCAGCGGCCATTACGCGCATGTGGAATTTGATGAGGACCGCGGCCGTTGGCTGCTCAAGCGCCCAGCTGATCTCTCGAAGGATCAGACCTACTTTCTATTCGGTCTGACGCAGGAGCAACTCAGCCACATTATTTTCCCGCTGGGCGGCATGACAAAGCCTGAAGTCCGGGAGCGCGCAAGGCGTCATGGCCTGGTTCTCGCCGAAAAGCCCGATTCGCAGGAGATCTGCTTCGTTCCCGGCGGAGACTACAAGCGCTTCCTCGATGCATACCTCGCCGAGCGAGGCGAGGCCTTGCCAGACACTACCGGCGAGTTGGTCACGACCAGCGGTGAAGTGATTGGTGAGCACAAGGGCATCCACAACTTCACGGTGGGACAGCGCAAGGGGCTGGGGGTTGCGACAGGTTCGCCACTCTACGTGATTCAGATCAAGGGCGATGCTCGTCAGGTGGTGGTGGGCGGTGGCGACGAGTTGTACTCGCGCACTCTGCGTGTCCGGCGCGTCAATTTGATTGCAGTAGAAGACCTGCGAGAGCCCCTGCGTGTGACAGTGAAGATCCGCCATCGTCACGAGCCCGCTCCCGCCATGATCGAGAAGACCGGCGCGCATGAGGCGCTGGTGACGTTTGACAATCCGCAGCGCGCCATCACGCCCGGCCAGGCTGCCGTTTTCTACGACGGCGACGTCGTGGTCGGCGGAGGATGGATTGTCTGAGCATTCCGAGCTCCGTGTCCCAGCTTAATTTTCTGGCCTTCTGGTTCCCTCCGCCCGCATGGTGCAGGCGCGTTTTTCTCAACTACAACACGGGAATGTGGTTGAGACACAACAAAGGTTCTGGGAGAACCAACCTCTATTCTGCAGGAAATTTCGGAAATGCTGACAAACTCTTTTCGGAAAATCAGCAACCAACACCTAGAGGAGAAATCTCAACTATGAAGAGGATTTTATTCTTAGTTTTGGTTACAGGTCTGTTTACCGGAGTTGCCTTGGCTCAGAGTTCGGGAGACTCGCAGACGAAGGCTTCGGCTTCTCAGAACACGACCGCTTCTGCGGAGACGTCTGGGCAGATGGCCCCAGGCACCATCATTCCTGCCGAATTGGCAAAGTCCGTGGATGCCAAGAAGGCGAAGCCTGGCGACCAGGTTGTCGCCAAAACGACGCAGGATATGCTGGCGAATGGGCGCGTGGTGGTTCCCCGAGGCGCCAAGATCCTCGGCCATGTAACTCAAGCGAAGGCCCGGGAGAAGGGCGAAACGGAATCTACGCTGGGAATTGCGTTCGACAAGATCCTCATGAAAGATGGGCGTGAAGTACCCTTGAATGCCAGCATACAGGCGCTTGCCGCGGCCCAAAACACTGCCGCGCTGAATAGCGAGCCCATAGCCGAACCGGCAGGGGCACCCGGAGGCATGGGGCCTACAAGATCCAGCAATAGCGGCGTGATTGGAGGCACCGCGCAGACAGCGGGAAATGTCGCGGGAACCGCGACCAGTGCAGCCGGTAACGTAGGCAGCGCCGCAGGTAGCACGGTGGGATCGGCCACGGGAGCGGCCACGAACGCCCGGCTTAACACCAACTCCCAGGGCGTAGTTGGATTGTCTGGATTGTCTTTGAGTGGCGGAGCCGAGAGTGCTCAGGGTGCCGTAATCAGCTCCCAGAATAAAAATGTGAAGCTGGACAGCGGAACGCAGATGATGTTGCGGGTGAATGGAAAGTAAGCCGCAGAGAGAGCAAGGTGAGTATCGGGCGTTCGGGCCGGGGATCCCCCGGCGCTACAAAATAGGCAGCGCAAGCGCGCTGCCTTTTTTGTTCAGCAAACTTTCGGATAGCTAAATGAACAACTCATCTTGCGGTATACCCGCCCCATCCCGGGACTGCCGCCGGCGGCGTCCAAACAAAAACTCCAACCCCGTGCTCACGCCTTGCACCAGGCCCGAAACCCGGCGAAAAGGAGAAAGCACAGTCTTGTGCACCGCTTCGGTGGTTTCTTCCACCCGGTCCATTGTTCGGTTCAGGAGTTCATCCGCGCGAATTACCTGCAGACGTGCCCGGTCCATGGCATCGCTGACAGTCGCATCCAATCGCTCCATCTGGGCCCGAACGATGGCAGTAGAGTGACTGAGGTTCTCCGCAATGGAATCGATCTTGGGCCGCACTTCCACCAGGATGGCATGAGCCGTCTCGACCGCAGGCAGGGCCTTGGTCTTAACCTCATTCGCCAAAGCTTCCATGCGAGCGCTGGTCTTGCGCACAGAGAGATACAAGGCGACGAGGATACCCGCCTGGACGACGACCGCAAACGCCGTCACCACGATAAACGCGATTAGGAGATTCACGTTCTCCATAAGCCCAGCTTCGCAGCGCGGCGAGTTCTAGCGTCTACGCTGCGCAAAAATTCAGCTCACAGATTCTTCGGAGTTGTACCTTCCGTAGTGGCTTCCGAATAGGCCTGGCGTCCAGCCTCGTAGGCGGCCCGGAACTGCTCTTTCTGCTGGTTGAGGACATCTTTTCCGCGGTCCACCCACTCTGAAGCCTGCTCTTTTGCCTGGCGCGCACGACCACGCACATATTCGCGGCTTTCTTCCGCCTTCGTCCGCAGGACATCCCTGGTCTCATTGCCCGAATGCGGCGCGTAGAGCACGCCTACGACTGCCCCTACGCCCAAGCCTGCCAGAAACCATAGAAAACTATTGCCGTCTCGATCCGACATAAATATCTACCTCCTGTGTCACGCTTCTATTCGGATGGTAGCATCCACCCCCACGAATTACAATTCAGGCAGGCGCCTCGGGACACACGAAAGGCGCGACCAATTCAGGAAAACTGGTTGATGTACATTGGTCGGCCGGTGAGTTGGATCGGTAGGAGAGGTATCCTGAACCTCACTTAAGGATAAGAAAATGCGCGGCTTCACAATAATCGAATTGCTCATCGCGATCGTGATTATTCTCATCATCGCCGCACTGGCGGTTCCCAAGCTCCTGCACTCGCGCCAGGCCGCCAATGAAGCGGACGCCGTTGCTTCGATTAAGAGTATCAACGCCGCCGAGGTCGCTTACCAGGCTACCTATCCCACTCAAGGTTTTGCGGCGCAACTCTCCTACTTAGCGGGAGCTCAGCCCTGTAAACCCAGTTCCGCATCGGCTTGCCTACTCG
>QIAS01000480.1 GCA_003225615.1 Acidobacteriota bacterium
CGGACAAGGCAGTACTTTCCATTTCACCGTGCGCCTCGGCGTAGGCGCGGAGTCCGGCTGGGCGGTTCCCCTGGCGTCCACCGATCTGGAGGATGTGTCTGTTCTGGTAGTGGATGACAATGCCACCAATCGACGCATTCTGGAAGAAATGCTTACCCGCTGGCACATGCAGCCCACGCTGGCCGCCGACTCCCGCACCGCCCTCCAGTACCTCCAGCAAAGAGTAGAGACCGGGAACCCGTTCCCGTTGATACTGATCGACTCCAAAATGCCGGAAATGGACGGATTCACCCTGGCCGAACAGATCAAGCAGGACCCGCGCTTGGCGGCATTGAAAATGATGATGCTGACCTCAGCCGGTCAGCGTGGCGATGCCGCACGCTGCCGCAAACTCGGAGTCGCCGCCTACCTCACCAAGCCGATCGGCCAATCTGAATTGCTCAATGGCATTCTCCAAGTACTCGGAACCGACCCCAAGAAAGCTGAACCCTCCGCCCTGGTCACACGCCACTCATTACGCGAGCGCAACAAAACAGTGCGGGTCCTCCTCGCCGAAGACAGCCACCAGGTTCCTGGAGAAGCAGGGCTACACGGTCGAAGTGGCAACCGATGGCCGTGAAGCGTTGACAAGAGTCAAAGCGGGAAATTTTGACTTGGTTCTCATGGACGTGCAGATGCCGGAAATAGATGGATTCGAGGCCACCGCCGCCATTCGCGAAATGGAGAAGGCCAAAGGCGGCCACATCCGCATCATTGCCATGACCGCTCATGCCCTGAAAGGCGACCGCGAGCGCTGCCTCGCAGCCGGAATGGACGGTTACATTTCCAAGCCCTTCCGTCCTGAGGAACTGCTCACCGAAATTGAAACGCTTTCCTCCGCTCCAGCAAAGTCATGAAACTCGTAAAAAACTAACCTGATTGCTTGATTAAGATCCTCTTGTTCGCCGTCACATTTGTAAGTATCTTAATGTCCCTATGAACGGAACTCCGCGCCTGATAAAGACCCTTAACCGCGAACATCTCCAATCGCTGATGCAGCGTGAACAGAAACGCTTTGTCGACGAGCGGCCAAAATCAAAAGCTTTGTTTGAAAGGGCAGGCAAGTCGCTGTTGGGCGGCGTCCCCATGAACTGGATGATGAAGTGGGCAGGCGCCTTCCCACCATTCGTGCGCGAAGCCCAGGGAGCCGAATTTTACGATGTCGACGGCCACCGCTACATCGACCTCTGCCTTGGTGACACCGGAGCCATGACCGGACACTCGCCCTCAGCCACAGTCGCTGCCGCCGAACAGCAGTTGCGGCGCGGCATTACCCTGATGCTGCCCGGCGAAGACGCGATCTGGGTCGGCGAAGAGCTGCAAAAACGTTTCGCCCTCGCCTACTGGCAATTTGCCCTCACCGCGACCGATGCCAACCGTTTCTCCATCCGCCTTGCCCGCCAGATTACCGACCGTTCCAAGATACTGGTCTTCAACTGGTGTTATCACGGCAGCGTGGACGAGAGTTTCATTACCCTTACCAAAGAAGGCGTCGCCAAAGCCCGCCGCGGCAACATAGGGCCGCCAGTAGATCCCGCAGTCACCACGAAGGTAGTTGAGTTCAACGACCTCGCAGCCTTGGAAAAAGCGTTGGCTCCGGGCGATGTCGCCTGCGTGCTGGCCGAACCGGTAATGACCAACGTTGGCATCGTGCATCCCCAACCGGGCTACCACAAGGCGCTCCGCGAACTCACCCGCAAACACCGCACGCTGCTCATCATTGACGAGACTCACACCATCTGCGCAGGCCCCGGCGGATACACCCGCGCCGAAAACCTCGACCCCGACATTCTGGTTTTTGGAAAGCCGATCGCCGGCGGCGTTCCCGGCGCCGCTTATGGTTTGACCGAGGAAGTAGCCAAACAGATCGCCGCCCGGCAAAACCTCGAAGACTGCGACACCGGAGGCATTGGCGGCACGCTCGCCGGAAATGCCCTGTCTCTCGCCGCCATGCGCGCTACGTTATCCAAGGTGCTGACCAAGGAAGCCTTCGACCGCATGATCCCCACGGCCGAGCGTTGGACCCAAGGCGTAGAAAAGGCTATTGCCGAGTACAAAGTTCCCTGGCACGTGACCCGACTCGGCTGTCGCGCCGAGTACTTGTTTACTCCCACGATCCCGAAGAACGGCACCGAAGCCCACGACGCCATGGATTTCGAACTGGAGCGCTTCATGCATCTGTACGCGATGAACCGCGG
>QIAS01000481.1 GCA_003225615.1 Acidobacteriota bacterium
TACACCCAGTTTGGATTGATGCCGCGAACTTCCCGTTGCTCGGCAGGCAGAGATTCAGAGGCAGAAACGAGCTGCCATCGGAGATCTAGCAAGCTCCATCTCTACAGGGACGACCTAGCAGCGACAGCCAGTAGCCAGCAGCCAGTTACGCCGCCTGCATCTCCGGCTGCGTAAGCGAGCGCTGTGCAGCTTGCTGGATGAAGCGCTTCATCACCGTCGCCCACATCACTTTTTTGCGGACCGCGCTTTCTTTTACCCCGCGTCCCTGCACAAACATGCTGAGCAGCGCCTTCATCTTGAGCACGCGGAGGATGGCCTGGTCGGCGGCGGAGGCGCCGTAGGCTTCGAGAAAGCTCCTCTGGATCTCGGTAGTGATGCGGCGATTGCAGAAGGGATACTTTTCCAGCACTTCGACCGCGGCCAGGAACATGGCAGCATCGTTGAACGAGGTGCCCTTGTGGTTCATGCGAGCGTAGTCGCACATGCCCACGGAGTCTTCGCCGACGATCACATTCAGCGGAGTGAAGTCGTTGAGCACGGCCGAGCAGGCCAGCACTTTCTTGCCGCGCTGCAGCGCCGAACGCGCTCCTGACATGATGACCTTCACATCGTCATCGTCGAGGCCTTCTTTGCGGCAATGCTGGCAAATCTGCTCCAGCTCGCCCAGCACTTGCTCAATGTTGAAAGGAGCGGGCATATCGGCGGTGGCTTTGTGGAAGGCGCGCAGCCACTCTCCGGTCTTTTGCGCGGCCAGGTTCAAGCCGCCTTCATCGTCGAAGCCGGGCAGCAGCGCTGCCTTCATGATGATGGATTGCAGCGGCACGCCGCTGAACTTTTCCGC
Source organism: Acidobacteriota bacterium (assembly GCA_003225615.1). Taxonomy (GTDB): domain Bacteria; phylum Acidobacteriota; class Terriglobia; order Terriglobales; family Acidobacteriaceae; genus QIAS01. Next base: position 842 of record QIAS01000481.1, read on the forward strand.
CACCACTGCACCCAGATTGGTGAAGTCGCCCAGCGGACGGGGCACGCCATTCAGCTTCTTCTTTTCGGAGAGCTCGTAAACGTGCGCCAGGTTGGCGAACTCGGCCAGGGCCTTGGAGCGGGCGCCATCGGCGCCATCTTTGCCGTTGCGATAGACCTTGGCGGCGACGCGCTCGCTGCCATCGGCGAAATCAATGACCATGTCGTAAACGTAGTGCTGAGTCTTGGGCGTATGCCCCACCACTCGGACATTCTTTAGTTCCACATGCTGGGGGTAGAGGCTGGGCGCGGAGTCTCGCAACTCCGCAACAATCTGTTC
>QIAS01000482.1 GCA_003225615.1 Acidobacteriota bacterium
CGGTTCCGGGTACGAAAATCGTGAACACTGCGGTTTTCAGAATGGCGAACGCGCGAGACACGGAGCATGGTTGCTAGTGGTGGTCACGGAGTCAAGGACAAAGTTGGGATTGCTGAGCTACTTCATCTAGTTCAAGCCTATCTCTTCAAGAAATGGCGGGTATCTGACATTCGGATCCTCAACGGCCGTGGTGGGAAAAAAGGGGGAAAAGCATAGCCGGCGAGGCGGTGGTGGTTAGGATGCCTGGGATGGAATGGGGGGACATAATACTGACGGGGGGTTATCAATGACCAGTGTGCCTACGCGGTAGTTCTGGACCGTGTTGGCCACACGGCTAGCCTCCTGCAATGGCACCTAAGACTACGAAAGGCTCTTTGCCAGTGGCGACGGCTTCGGGGAGTGGGGCGTCGGGCGGCTCGTGGGAGAGATCTTCTTCGCAGGCAAAGAATCGCAAAAATGGCCGGCGTTGTTTCGTGACGTGGTCACGAATGGTGCCTTGGAGCATGGGATAGCGGGCCTCGAGGGCCTCGAGGACCGAGCGCTGGGTGGCCGGGCCCTCGAGCTCAAGTTGCACCTCCGTGCCAACTTTGGCGAGGGTGCGCAGATGGGGAGGGAGGATGACTCGAATCATGGTAGTTTCACGCCGCAGGCTTCCCTTCATGGGCCTTCTGTAAATCTTCGATGACAATTTTGTTCATCTTCATCATCGCCTGCATAACGGCTTTCGATTTTTGGGGGTCAGGGTCACTCATTAATTTGCCAAGCGCGGTCGGAACGATTTGCCACGACAAACCATATTGGTCCTTAAGCCACCCGCACCTTCCTTGTGATCCGCCTTGGGAGAGTTTTTCCCATAAGTCATCGACTTCTTGTTGGGTCTCACAATTCACAAATAGTGATATGGCTTCGGTGAATTTGAATTGCGGGCCGCCATTCAGTGCGATGAATTCCTGGCCTTGCAGCTTGAAAGTCACCAGCAAAACTTTGCCGTTGGCGCGGTTGACACTCAGGATTTTGGAATCCTTGAAAATTGAAGCGTAGTAGTCGGCGGCCTCTTCAGCCTGATTATCGAACCACAGAAACGGTTTGATCTTTTGCATGCGGCTGCTCCTTGCAAGAAAATTTGTTGCTACTGCAGCGTCTGGGCCTCGACCGAAAGCACGGCCGGAAGATCGCGGACAATTGGGTTCCAGCTGTCGCCGGCATCGGCCGAGACATAGACCTGGCCGCCGGTAGTGCCAAAATATATGCCGCATTTATCGAGCGAGTCGACAGACATGGCGTCACGCAGCACGCTCACGTAACAGTTGCTTTGCGGGAGACCTTTGGTGAGAGCTTCCCACTCGTTTCCTCCTTTTCGGCTGCGGTAGACGCGGAGCTTGCCTTCATGAACGTAGTGCTCTCCATCGCTTTTGATGGGAATAACGTAGATGGTCTCAGGCTCGTGGGCGTGGACGTCGATGACGAAGCCGAAGTCGGTGGGCAGGTTTCCGCTGATCTTTTCCCAGGAGTCGCCGGCGTTGTCACTGCGCATGACGTCCCAGTGCTTCTGCATGAACAGCACGCCGGGACGCTTCGGGTTCATGGCGACGTGGTGCACGCAGTGGCCGATCTCGGCGGTCGGGTTGGGGATGTATTTTGAGTACAGTCCTTTATTGATTGGCTTCCAGGTCTTGCCTCCATCGTCGGTGCGGAAGGCGCCGGCGGCGGAGATAGCGATGTAGATGCGCTGCGGGTTGCTGGGATCGAGGATGATGGTGTGCAGGCACATGCCTCCGGCTCCGGGCTGCCACTTGGGGCCGGTGCCGTGGCCGCGCAGGCCGGAGAGTTCCTTCCAATTCTTTCCCCCATCGGTCGAGCGGAACAGGGCAGCGTCTTCCACCCCGGCGTAGACCGTGTCAGGATCGTTCAGCGAGGGTTCGAGATGCCAGACGCGCTTGACCTCCCAGGGATGTTGGTTGCCGTCATAGAACTGGTGCGTGGTGAGCGGCTTGCCGGTTTCGGCAGAGGTGTCGTACAAGAACTTGTTGCTCTCGCCTTTAGGCGGGCCTGCGGGTGCTTGCTCAGTCGCAGGAGTTCCGGGTTGATGCCAGGTTTTGCCACCGTCGTCGGAACGCTGGATCACCTGCCCAAACCAGCCGCTCGTCTGCGATGCATAGAGGCGATTGGGGTCCGCGGGCGATCCCTTGAGGTGATAGAGTTCCCAGCCCGCGAAGTGGGGGCCGCTGACGTCCCATTTTTGGCGCTTGCCGTCTGAAGTCAGTATGAATGCTCCCTTGCGTGTGCCGACTATGCCTTTCTCCTTCGCTGGTAGTGCCGCAACTTAAATGTGAGCCCGCGGCGAAATGCGCCGCGGACCCACGGACTGACTTGCGTTATGCGATTTGCGTTCAAGCTGCTTTGGCGGTCACTTGAGAACGCATCTGTTTCATGAACTCCCGCATGGCGGCGATGTGACCAGGGGAGCGGGTCTCGATCCAGGTCTCATAGCGCTGGGCGGCCTTTTCCATGTGGGCGAGGTGTCCCTTGTAGGCAAAGCGCTGCCGCATATCGGGGACGACGGCCTTGACGCGTTCCCAGACTCCGAAGAATTCGCCACTGGTCTCAAAGAAAAGATCGTCGTGAAGCAGGCCGTAGTTGAGCAGGGCGCAGGCTTGCTCCCAATAACTGAGCACCATCATCACGAACGTGCCCCCTTCTGTTCCGGGGCCGGCGATTCGCATGGACTCTTCGAAATTATCGGCGAAGTAATTTTTGAAGAACCAGTCGCGGGCCTGACGGAGCCTGGCTTCGCGGCGCTGGTCGTAGACCTGGAGGTGGAGTTGTGCTTGTTCGTGGGTGGGCTTCATATCCATTGTTGGTCTCCTTTTCAGTCTTGTTGTTGATTATGAGTTGAATGTGAATTTCGAATTGTGGTCCTGCCGAAATTCAGGCCGATTTTCGGCTTCGATCCGCCGCCTCTTGGGACTCAGCCCGCAAGCGCTCGTCTTGCTGGCGCAGCTCGGGCGTCAGTTGGTCGCCGAAATCCGCAGCTTCGAATACCTGACGGATTTCGAGTTCCTCTCCGCCATCAAAAGGAGCACGCTTGAGCCATTCGACGGCATCGTCCATTGAGTTGACCTTCCAAAGCCAGAAGCCGGCAATCAGGTCCTTGGTGTTTGAGAATGGACCGTTGATGACGGTGCGCTTGTCGCCGTCGAATTTTACGCGTTTGCCTTTGGAGCTGGCTTGCAAGCCGTCGCCGGCGAGCATTACGCCCGCCTTGACGAGCTGTTCGTTGTATTTGCCCATTTTTTCGAGAAGTTCTCTCTGCGGAAGAACTCCGGCTTCAGAATCCTTGTTAGCTTTGACGATGACCATCACTCGCATGCTGAACCTCCTGGGATAATTTGACGTTGAACGGCGATTTACGTTTGCGGGTGCCCCCACGGCAAGCCCGGGTAGTTGTTTTATTTCTGCCGCTGCGTGCGCCGCAAAGCGTGCGCAACAGTGTCGTTGGCAAAGCTGGGTAGAAACGGAGTCGGATCGCGCTCGCGCCACCGGCGGCGGACTTCGGCGATCACTTCTTCACGATTATTCTCCATTTTTTCAATGACGGCGCAGGAGGCGCCGGTTTCTTCGTGGCGCGCGGCCCAAATCAGCAACTCTAAAAGTACGGGAGCGAGGTCAATTCCCTTCCCGGTAAGGCGATAGTTTACCCGGCGGCCGTCATGGTGTTGCTCTTCGGCGGTGATAATGCCAGCGTGCTCCAGTTTTTTTAGACGGTCGGCGAGGATGTTGGTGGCAATTCCCTCACCCGATTCCTGAAACTCTTTGAAAGTGCGGAATCCCCGCACCATGAGATCACGGATGATCAGGAGGGACCAACGGTCTCCGAATCTTTCCAGAGAGATGCTCACGGGGCAACCGGAACGAGATTTTGCCTTCCCAGGCACGAGGACAGTTTATCAATATCACTTGCAAAATGCAAGTGATACGAGGATGAAAACTGACGTTGTGGTGGAATCACATCGCCACGGCTTTGGTCGGCGCGGAAGCGTAGCAGGGCGGCTATGTTGCCTACCCGGTCGAATTCGGGGTCGTCTTTTATATAGAAGAGTTCGACATCGCGGCGGATGGCAGCGGGGATTATGGCATCGGAGACGTCTTCGAGTTCGCGGGTAGCTTGTCCGCAGACGGGACAGTGGGGAATCATGTGGGAGTCGAGATGGCCGCAGTTGGCACATTCGACGGCGCGGGCGTGGAAAGTTTCTCCCATGAACAAGGTTTGCACTTCACCGAGTTCGAGAGAGCGAAGTACACGGCGGACTCCCGTGACGCCGCGACTGTTGCTCTTCGCCTGGTCGATGGCTTCTTTCATCAGGGTCTGGCGACGCTCGTCAAGTTTTTGCTGGAGAATTCGGCCGGCGTTTTCGCGAATCTGATCGTTGGTGATGGTAGTTACATCAGCCGGGAAATGGCCCAACAGGCGCTGTCTGACGTAGGGGTGCAGGTGGTTCTCAAATTCGGGCCAGTTGCTTTCGTGGCAGCCGACGATCAATTTTTCCCAGACAGCTTTTTCGAACTCGTCTTTCAGACGGGCGGCTACGTTTTTGTAATGGTGCATAGCTTCATCGGCGACATGTCTTTCGGAATGACCAGCGTCGTAGCCGGCGAAACCGTCGCTGCGGCCGCGCCGCGGCAGGGCGCGAAAAAGGCTGTCGCGTTCCTTAAGCTCATCCAGGCGGAGTTCGAACAGGCGCGCGCGTTGACGATCGACCAAAGCGACACACAGACGGGGCTGAGCACCGAGCAGCGCCGCCAGCGGCTTCAGATGAAAGCGGCGGTTTACGATTAGCTGGGTCCCGGGAAGATGGGGAGGAAGATCGAACTCGCGCCAGAAATTGTTTTCAAAGCAGGCAAAGATTGCTTTAGCACGGGCCTGGTTGCCATGCAGGCCACCGGCGATGTCCAGAATGCGCTGCAGATCGTTGCGGGCGGAGCTTTTTTTGCCGTTTTTCTCAATCTCGCGCAGGGCTTGCTTCACCAGATCTTTGGCCAGAA
>QIAS01000483.1 GCA_003225615.1 Acidobacteriota bacterium
CAGCGGCCGGAATAATGCCGATATCCGCTGCGCCCGTGCGCAACGCCTCGGCACAAGCGGAAGGAATGGTATAGGAAATTTCGAACTCGGAGCCTGCCGTCCCATGCTCGAAATCCCACATCAACGGCGCGGTGTTGAGGTAGGAAATTGCCGAGATTCGCAAGCTGCGCATCACCATGTTCAATTCTAACAAAGACATGTGCGCGCTTACCTTGACGCCCTTTGCAGTGCTGTGTAACAGTCCGCGAATATGGATGCCGCAGTCTCAAATCTCCCCGTTGCCGTGGACAAAGCTTCGCAAGAGAAAGCCCTGGCCTGGCTTGCGCTCTCTCTGACTCCGGGCTTGGGTCCCACGCGTGTGCGTCGCCTGGTCGAATATTTCGGCGGCGCCACCGCAGTGATGCGGGCTTCGCTCACCGAACTGGAATCTACCGGCATTCTCGCCAGTTCAGCGCAATCGCTGGGGACAGGCAAGTCCGCCGAACTGGCGCAGGAAGAGTTGGGCCGTGCTGCCGGCATGGGCGTAAAGGTCGTGACTCTAGACGATTCTGAGTACCCGCAAGAGCTGAAGCAAATATATGACCCCCCGCCGGTGCTCTACGTCCGCGGAGAGGTGAACACAATCTCACAGCCCGGCATGGCGGTCGTCGGAACCCGGCATCCGACGCCGTACGGAACCGGAATGGCCGAACGGCTGGCATGTGATCTCGCCGCGCGGGGCTTGACGATCATCAGCGGCATGGCTCGCGGCGTGGATACCGCTGGGCACCGTGGCGCCATCGCCGCCAAAGGCAAGACGGTCGCAGTATTTGGCACGGGTATTGACGTCATGTATCCCAAGGAGAACACCAGGCTTTCGGAGCAGATTCTTGCACTCGGCGGAGCGCTGATATCGGAATTTCCCATCGTTCATGCCCCGCAGAATTTTCCTATCCGCAATCGCATCATTAGCGGAATGTCAGTCGGGGTCCTGGTAGTGGAAGCGGCCGAGTACAGCGGCACTCGCATCACAGCCCGCTGTGCTTTGGAACAGAATCGCGATGTATTTGCGGTCCCCGGCAACGTCACCAACAAGAACTCATGGGGGCCGAATACTCTCATCAAGCAGGGTGCCAAGCTGGTTGCTACTTGGGAAGATGTTTGGGAAGAACTCCCGCCGCAAGTGCGGCTTGCCTTGACTCCTTACGCACCGGATGAATCGCAAGCCCCCGGAACCGCATCTCTATTCGGGGAAGAAGGCGAACTGGCGCCCCACGAAAAAAAGATCTTTGCACTGTTGAAGGCCGACGAAGCTACCCACATCGACGAAATCGTGGAGCGATTAGAGCTACAAGTATCATCTTCTGAGATATTTGCCGCGCTTTTCGAGTTGGAACTCGCCGGTAAGGTGAAGCAGCTACCCGGAAAGAATTTCGTCAGAACTTTCTAGCGGGTAACTTGGCGGAGCCGTCCGATTCGTGCTAGCTTCACAAAAAGAAAACAACTGAGGGGAAATTGTCTAAAGGTTTAGTCATCGTCGAATCGCCTGCCAAGGCGAAGACCATCCAGAAATATCTGGGTAAGGGATATACCGTCGAGGCCTCGCTTGGCCACGTGAAAGACCTGCCCAAGAGCAATCTGGGCGTCGATATCGAAAACGACTTTGATACCGAGTACATCGTCATCCCGGGCAAAGAAAAAGTCGTTACCAAACTGAAGAAGCTCGCTATCTCCGCCGACAAGATTTACCTGGCGCCTGACCCGGACCGCGAAGGGGAAGCCATTGCCGCGCATCTTGCGGAAGAACTTGGCAACGGTTCGAGTAAAAAGAAGAAGAAGAAAAAAGATAAGGATGATGAAGAAGGCGAGCGCATCCGACGTGTAACTTTCAACGAGATCACCAAGCGGGCTGTGCAGGAAGCTTTCGAGCATCCTCGCGATATCGACCGCAATCTTGTCGACGCGCAGCAGGCACGGCGCGTGCTCGACCGCCTTGTGGGATATCAGGTCTCGCCCTTGCTGTGGGACAAAGTTCGCCGCGGACTCTCGGCCGGGCGCGTGCAGACCGTTGCGTTGCGGCTGATTGTTGACCGCGAGCGCGAAATTAAGGCCTTCGAAAAGAAGGAATACTGGACAATCGACGCTCACCTCAGCAAGCCGCCGGCTTTTGATGCCCGGTTCCTCGGCAAGGGTGAAGAGAAGATCGAAGTTCCCAATGCCGAGGAAGCGGAGAAAATCCGGGTAGCTCTCGAGAAAGCCGACTGGCTAGTGCGCTCGGTGGACAGAAAAGAGCGCCGCCGCAATGCTGCGCCGCCGTTCACTACCAGCAAACTGCAGCAGGATGCTTCGCGCAAGCTGCGTTTCAGCGTGAAGCGCGCCATGATGATCGCACAGCGGCTGTATGAAGGCGTGGAACTGGGTGAAGAGGGATCCGTCGGCCTGATCACCTACATGCGTACCGATTCGACCCGCGTTTCGCCGGACGCAATCGCCGAAGTGCGCAATTACATTGGCACCGAGTACGGCGCCAACTATCTCCCGGAGCAGCCCAGTACCTATAAAGAGAAGAAGGAAGCGCAGGCGGCACACGAGGCGATCCGCCCGACTTCGGTCATGCGCCATCCCGATCAGATCAAGCAATATCTCAAAGAAGACGAGCACAAGGTTTACAAGCTGATCTGGCAGAGGTTTGTCGGGTCACAAATTATGCCCGCGGTATTCGACCAGACTACGGTGGACATCGATGCCAAGTCCGGTTCCGACATATTCTGGTTCCGCGTTACAGGATCAGTCCTCAAGTTCG
>QIAS01000152.1 GCA_003225615.1 Acidobacteriota bacterium
TCGAGATTCTTTTCCAAGAGCGTGTTTATAGTGGTGAAGGTGGCAAGTGCAATCGCATCGTCCTTCAGCGCTTGTAGAGTCTGGCCTAACAAGCCATGCATCTGCTGCAGGGCAGGTTCGTAGCTCTGCAAAGCAAGGTCTACCTCCGTGCAGCGCTCGATGTATTCATCCATGGTGGGAGTATCCGCTCTGAGAAACTGATAGAACCGTTTTTTTACCGGGAGCGACTTGAGGGCAAGCGCGTATACCTGATCGGCCAACAACTTGAGGTGCAGTTGTCGGCGACTTTCCTTACCCAAGGTTGAGCAATTCGGAAGCGGGGTGACGAATTCCACGCCGTAACAATAGCCACTGCGGCTGCGAATCCTGCCAGTGGCACACTGCTTGCCCGGGGCTTGAAATTCGACGTCGACCAAATCGCCGGGTTGTTTCTGGATACCGGCGTAAAGTGCCATTCCGCGTTCGCTGATTTCCGTCCCCCGGCCGGGGACCGCCATGCTGAAAGCACCGGTGCGAACCAGCACGCGAACTGGGAGGTCGACTTGGTGTCGCCGCGAGCGGCGCGTGTTTGTGGGGGAGAACATCGCCTTGCTGCTCTAACTGAGTTTTCGCGCGGATGCGATGGTAACCAGTAGATGGAGCGCCTTCAAATTACCAAGGTACAGTTGATTCCCTGTCCTCAGCACCGGCACGGAGGACGCCGAGTAACCACCCCCTGGACAGGGAATCACAAGAGAGGGGAGAGGCTACGGCGGCCGGCAAAGCGGCTCAAATCGCCGTTGCACGCATCTTTAGCTTAAGTTTCGGACGGCTGCTTCTCGGCTGGCAGCGGGCCGGTTCTCCGCATCAGTTCCCAATCGTACGCGAAAACCATGCCACAGCGTATGCACACCTGATAATGCTGGCCATAGGCGCCCACTCTCGGCCAGGAGAAGCGATGGGAACAGGGACCGTTTAAGAGCCGCCGGAGGAATTTCATTGCCGATGCCTTCTGGCCAGAGATCCCGCAAATCAAGAATCGAAGTTTATCGCTGCGTAGCAACTTACCACGGTTTGCTTGCCAACCTGACTACACGCAGGTGCATTCAGGACGGGTTGAAGGCCAATGCCTGGTGTCATTACTCTTGTTGGATAGGTGTGAAAAGGATACTGGATGGAACCGGAGAGCCAGCCATTACTGCAGAGCGACGAGCATGTCCTTGTGCTGCTTGTCGAAACTGATGCGTAGGGTCCTCTCGTCGCCCGCCGTGAAGGTGCCAAGAATGGTGGTGGACCGATCGAAATTCTCAGCCGCCGATTCCACATGGACCCGGAGCCGGTGTTCACCTGTGGGCACGTTTACAGTTTCGGAATCCATTCCCTGAACGCCTCCCCGAAACAAGACGAGGCGCTTCTTGCTTGCACCGCGCAGCGCATGCGCATAGGCCAGTTTGTCGTCTACGTAGAGAGCAACCTTGCCGTCTGTGAAGTGATGTTCAATTGACATTTTGAGATTGGAAGTTCCAGTCGGCGATTCCTTCGGCAGGAACTGTTTATCGCTGCTTCGAGGGCGTCGTGTGTCCCCGCTTTTGCGGGATGGCTTAATGAAGGCAGTCGGAGCCGCGCTGGTGGTGGAAACGGGCCTGCCTACGTTGACATGAGCCAATCGCGCGCGAGGCCCGGCCGAATGCGCCGCGGAAGAAGAAGGAGGAGCCACCTCTGCCGGCGGAGGAGCGCTTTCTCCCGACCGGGTGGGCCGAAGCAAACCAACAAGGCCCACGGCAACAGTCAGAATAGCTGCAGGGACAGCCAGCTTGGGCCAGTTCCGGCGCGCTGTGTCCATTACCCGAGCCATGTAAGGATACCCCGCAACCCAGCCGTTGCGTGGCATCATTCCCGCAGAGGAGCCGCGCGTACGTAACGACGATCGCGTGGACTGTGTCGGGCGCGTTCCCATTCCAATAGAAGTGGCTGTCGGTACCCAGGTACTGGTTTGCGTGATTGACAACCTCTGCTCGCGCAAGTCACGCACATCCTGCGCGAATTCCATCCCGCGCTGGTAACGCTGAGCTGGATCTTTGGCCATGGCACGAGAAATCACCACGTCGAGTTCAGGAGGAAGTTCGGAGTCGAGTGCGGTCGCGGGTACTGGGTCGCGATTGGCAACCTTGAAGCAGACCGTAGTCGCGCTATTGCCCTGAAAAGGTCGAAATCCAGTAATCATGCTGTAGAGAATCACACCTAGCGAAAACAGGTCGGAGCGGCCGTCTACCTGGCTGCCTTCAAGTTGCTCCGGCGACATATAAGCAGGAGTTCCAAGCACCTGCCCCGGTACGGTGAGGTGCGCGAGATTCAATTTGGCAATGCCGAAATCCGCTATCTTTGCGTGGCCGTCTTCGGTGACCAGAATGTTGGCAGGTTTAATATCGCGATGCACAACGCCCTGGGCATGTGCATAATCGAGTGCCTCGGCCAGTTCCTCAGTTAAGCGCAGAGCCGTGTTGAAGGGCAACTTCTTCTTTTCTCCGGAAAGCAGTTTGCTTAAAGACTGGCCCTCTATGAATTCCATGACGATGTAGGGATCGCGGTGCTCGGGTTCTTCGCCCACGTCAAAGATGGTGACAATCCCGGGATGTACCAGCCGTCCGGCCGCTTGTGCCTCAAAAAAGAAACGTTCCCGGTATTCGCGGTCCTCGTCGCCGGCTTGGCCAAACAAGGAGATGGTCTTAAGGGCTACAAAGCGGTCGATCTTGGGATCGCGCGCCTTGTAAACCACACCCATGGCTCCGCGGCCGAGTTCGGACACGATCTCGTACCGGCCCAAGCGTTTACGTTTGCGAATGGCCATCGTCTGCCACGGCGGGGGATGCTTCATGTTATCTCTGCGAGTGACACATAGAGAGGTGCTACGGACCCAGCGCAGTTACGGCAGTAACCGTCCAGGTGTTCAGAAAAAGACACTAAGGTCACGGAATTGCGGTCGGACGTAATCTGCCTAAACCCCGCTTTTCCCCTGAAAATAGCCGGGGACCAGTATGCGTTCTTTTCGCATTCCACTGATTACGGCGGGCGTGTTTCTGCTAGCGCAGATGGTGGGCGTGGTGTGGCTCGGCACCTCGCCTCGCGGTTCCCTTGTCTCCAATCTGCTTCAATTGGGGCTGGGAATACTGGTCGTTATTGTGAGCCTCAAAGTGGCGCGGCGCTCAGGCACCTTGGCGCGTCACGTGTGGCGACTGACGGCACTTGCATACGCGGTATGGGGACTCGGACAGGCCCTGGCCACTTACGGTAACGCCTTCCCATCAGGTTCCACCGAGTGGCTGGTTAACCTTTTGTTTTCGTTCTGGTTCGTTCCCATCGGTATGGCTCTGTTCCTTGGTCCCGATTCTGAGCCGGGGGAATTCGATTGGCTGGTAGGCATCGACTGTGTTCAGGCAATTCTGTTCTGGGTCGTAGCCTATGTCTACTTCTTCGTTATCCCGTCGCATTACAACGAGACGATGGGCATGGCCCCTTCCGTCCTGGCGCTGTACTTTGCCTATTATGGAGTGCTGACCGCTGCTTTTTTGCTTCGCGCACTACTGTCGGGGCCGGGCGTGGCGCGCGCACTGTTTGGACGAATGGGGCTTTTGCTACTGCTATCTGGCCTCGTTGACGCTTACTACAGCTATGGTCCCGGCAAGAATCTTGCGGCAGGGGCATGGTTCGACCTGTTGTGGAGCATCATGCTGGTGATCCCCTTACTTGTGGTTGCTACGTGGCAACAAGCTGAAGCGCCAGAAGACGCAGTCGCCACGGGAACGCGCGATCGGGTATTGACCCAGGTGTTTTCTCTGCTTTATCCCCTTCTCATCCTGCTCATGTCAGTGAAGATTGCCGAACACCGGCTGCTGCTGGCTGCCACGGTGATTCTCATTTCCTTTACTTGTTTCAGCGTGCGGACTCTGATTATTCAGCACCAGCTTTTGCAAACGCAGGAAGCGCTGCGGCACGAAGCCACGCATGACGGGCTGACCAACATTTGGAACCGGATCACTATCCTTGACATCCTGCACCGCGAGTTGCTGCGTGCGGAACGAGAACGCGCTCCTGTAGGCATCATCATGGCCGATGTGGACCACTTCAAGTTGGTCAATGACAACTTCGGACATGCCAGCGGGGACATAGTGCTGCGCATGGTTGCGAGCGAGATCGCCGCTGCCCTGCGCCCCTATGACTCTGTAGGACGCTACGGCGGCGAGGAATTTCTGATTGTAGCGCCGGCCTGCGACATAGCCCAGGCGCGCGACCTCGCTGAGCGGGTTCGCGAGCGAATGGAGAAGCGTCTCGTCATGGTCGCAGCAAAGCCGGTACGCATTACCTTGAGCATGGGCGTGGCTGCGGGCAGCTTTGCCATTGCCACGGAGTCGCTGCTGCACTCTGCCGATAGTGCGTTGTATGCCGCGAAAACTAACGGGCGAAACTGCGTTGAACCTCAACCCGATCCTCCGGGTCAAGGCAGAGTTCGCGGGGCATCAGCTTCCCGGTAGCTATGGTTCGAGCCGGGTGCCCGTGCCCATGCAACGACAATTGCGAAGTGCCTTTGCATCGTTGCAGAATAGACGCAGTTCTCTGCTTATTCCCAGCTCGCATGCAATTTTTGCTCGAAGTTCGTGATCTGCGGGTGGACTACGTTTCCGACGGGCTTCCGCCTGCCTGGGTGCTGCGCGGGATCACCCTTACCGTCGCAGAAGGCGAGTGTTTGGGCATTCTCGGCGAATCAGGGTGCGGCAAAACGACGCTCGCCCTCGCACTGTTAGGCTTATTACCCGATTCTGCAGCCCTCCGAGAAGGATCGATTTGCCTCAGGGGTCGAGACCTCCTGCAGCTCACGGAACGTGAAATAGAGAAATTGCGCGGCGAAGAATTATCGATTGTCTTTCAAGACCCGAGCAGCGCATTACACCCCGTGCGGCGCGTCGGAGCGCAGTTAACAGACGTGATTTACGCGCACCGGCCGGGCTTGTCGGGAGGGCAACGCCGGGAACTTGGTGAAGCTACTCTGAAAGAAGTGGGGCTGGCAGACACGGAGAGGATTTTTTTCTCTTATCCTCACGAACTGAGCGGCGGCCAGCGGCAACGAGTGGTAATCGCTCAGGCGCTGGTGTGTCGCCCGGCGCTCCTCATAGCAGACGAACCGACGAGCTCTCTGGATACCACCGTGCAAGCCGAGATTCTTGCCCTTCTTAACCGATTGCGGCGGGAACGGCGGCTTTCTCTGATCTTCATCAGCCACAATCCCGCAGTCATCAGTGAAGTGGCCGATCGAGTTGTGGTGATCTATGCCGGCCAGATTGTCGAGGAAGGCAGCGCTCGAGAGGTGCTGGTATCACCGCTGCATCCTTTTACGCAAGCTCTTCTGAGTTGTCTTCCAACTGATAAAGGAGGCAGCCAGGTTTTCCCGGCAGCGGCATTGCTGGGTACTGCGCCTGATCCGGTGGAAACGCCGCTGGGGTGCGCTTTTGCGCCGCGCTGCAAGGATCGGATGGCAGAGTGCGAGCTCAGGATGGCGGCGGAGGTCTGCGCGCAGCCCGGACGGCAGGTGCGTTGCTTCAAGTATGGTGGCTGATATTTCTATGAGCACAACCGAATTCCTGATCCGCGCGACTCGGTTGGCCAAAGAATACGTGCAGCAGAGGCCACTTTCCCGGCGCAAGTTTCGGGTGCACGCGCTGGATGGAGTCACTCTCGAGATCCGCGCGGGTTCCACGTTTGCTCTGGTCGGCGAATCAGGATCGGGAAAATCAACTCTGGGACTCTGTCTGGCCGGCTTGGAGAAACCGACCTCCGGAGAAATCTGGTTTGACCAACAGAATTTGCTGACACTGAAGGGACCCGACCGGGCGCGCATAAGCGGGCAGATCCAGTTGGTTTTCCAGGACACTGGCGCGGCGTTGAATCCGCGTTTCTCAGCCGAAGAGATCGTCACCGAGCCTCTGCGGATCCGTTCCCGCTTAACCCGGGCGGAAAGACAGCCTTGGGCTGAACAATTGATGGAGCAAGTGGGCTTGCCCCGCGGATGGCTGAATCGGCGTCCCCACCAGTTCAGCGGCGGACAACGGCAGAGACTCGCCATTGCCCGGGCACTTTGCGTGCAGCCCCGGTTGTTGATTCTGGACGAGGCGTTTGCCGGCCTTGACCTGTCGGTTCAAGCTCAGATCATGAGGCTGCTGCAGGAGTTGCAGGCGACACACGCCCTCACGTACCTGTTCATATCCCACGATCTCAGCCTTATGGCGAGAATTGCAGACGAAATTGCAATTTTGCATCAGGGCCGGATTGTCGAGCAGGGTAAGCCGAGCGATCTTTTCGCCAAATCTCGACATCCCGTGACACGAGCTCTTCAGGAAGCGATTCCGGGGCGCCGCTGCGGACTGAGTGTGGGCTCCGCCTAAAACCTATGCCCTACTTCTTGCGACGAGCGGCGCACAGCATTGTGGTTCTGGTGGGAGTCTCCATACTGTCATTTGTGTTCATAGAACTGGCGCCGGGCGAGTTCTTCAGTGACATGCGGCTGAATCCCCAGATCTCGCCACACACGGTGGCGGCACTGCGCGCGCATTACGGCCTTGATCAGTCGCTGCCGGTACGGTACGTGCGTTGGCTACATTCGGCGGCAATCGGAGATTGGGGATATTCCTTCGCGTATAACATGCCGGTCTCACAACTTATCTGGGTACGGGCGCGCAACACGCTCATGCTGACTGTGGCTTCCGCTGTTCTGGCGTGGGTGATTGCCATTCCGCTCGGCATTTTCGCGGCTG
>QIAS01000153.1 GCA_003225615.1 Acidobacteriota bacterium
AGCCGACAGGTCGGAATAAAAATCGAGAATGTTGGCGCGCAGCTCCGGCGACGTCAGATTGAATTTCCGCTCCGATAGCTGTGCCAGCAACTTTGCGTACGTTTCGTCGGTCAGCGAGTATTCGGCTGCCTTGGTCGGCTTGCCGGTGTCAAAGTCACAGTTGGGCAGCACGAGGGTGTCTGTGCGCACTTGTTCGAGAAAGGCCCGGTATTGATCGACCGTAGTATTGATGCTCTTGATATAGAGGTCTTCGGTTTGCGGAGTCGGGTTATTGAACCCCAACCCTTTGAAGGGACCAATTTTCGGCATGTATCGCAGGAGCGTTGACAAGATCCGCGTGCCCAAGCCCGGCTTCACGTAGTCCTTTCCCCACTGCTTTTCGTAATCAGAGCGCGAAAGACGATACAGGAATTTCCGTTTTGCGAAATTCGGCGTTTCCCGCATCAGGTCTTTTTTATGAGTCTGCAGCGCGACCTGGGTCATTCTCGGAATCAGTCGGCTAACAGCGAAACGATACGAGCCCACTGCCAGATCCTCGTGGGTCAGCACGTCTTTCAGCTCCACTCCGTATACGACGGGAAAGGCCCGCTCCAGTAGGGACTTGGACACTTTGAATCCGATGAAATCGTGGTACTGCTCCGAGGCGTAACGATTCTTTGCGACCTGCACCGTGTCGAACCCAAATTCTGTTTTCAAATGCGCCGTCTTGTCCTGGGCATACCGGACCGACTTGCCAAATCTAGCGCGTAGCTTCGGGTACTCGATCGCGACGGCCTGGTTGACGGCGGGGTGCCCTGCGATATCCGACGCGTAGTGCGACAGTGCGCCCAGCGCGAAGGCGTACTCGTTGGCGTCCTGGCTTTCGAGCAACAGCTCGCGAACAAAGTCTCCGCTGCGCACGTAATGCACCAGGCTGCTGAATTCTCGGCTGCCGAACGGATAGTACCCGAGATCCTGGATGACGGCGCCTCCATAGGCGTAGGCATGCGCCTCACGAAGCTGGTCTTCTGACAACAGCGGATATCGCTGGAGCAGCAGGGGCTGGATCTCATCACCCCAAAGCAGGTCCACGATCTGTTCGTGCGTGAGAACGGAGTATCCGAACGAGCTACCGCTCGACATCAGCAAGATCAGAAGAAGTGTCAACGCACGAACCGGCAAAAAGCGCCTCGCCCTGGCAATGGCGCCTGAAGCTGGCGCTCTGCACTTCGGCGTCGTTAAGAGGGACCCTGAGGATTTTACTTTTGAGTTCATGACCTTTGTACAATTCTGTGAAAGCGGCCAAAATGATCAGGTGAGTGCCGCCATTCAACATTCAGCGCTCGCCTCAATAGCTGAATAGCGGCAGCTCGAGTCGTGCAGAGTTATTTCTTCTGTTCGGCTTCGGCCTTCGCGTCGGCTTTTGCGTCAGCTTTGGCGTCGGCTTTGGCTGCTACTTTCGCTTGGGCTAGGGCTTCGGCCTGTGCATCACTAACTGCCGTAACGAAAGCATGCGCAGCAGATGGCACCGCTACGTGACCCGTCAGCGCT
Organism: Acidobacteriota bacterium; assembly: GCA_003225615.1. Classification (GTDB taxonomy): domain Bacteria; phylum Acidobacteriota; class Terriglobia; order Terriglobales; family Acidobacteriaceae; genus QIAS01. The sequence continues at coordinate 1,531 of QIAS01000153.1, forward strand.
GATCGGGTGGTGACTTTGCGCCCGTATATCGCACGGGTAGAATCTTCGTCCTGGATCACTTCCGCACCTTCCAAAGTAAGGCCAGCGAATGCGCCTTTCGCACGAGAGTAGGTCAGAATCTCTGTGTCCAGTTTCCAATCGGTGTTGGCTGAAGCATGTCGGCCCACCGGTCCCGCGGCTGCCGATGCGTCTCCTCCAATTTGGAATTTGCTCGCCAGCAGGTGCTCCATACCTCTCTGATTCTGAATAATCATGACCAGGTCGACACCTTCGAGACCGATCTGCAGTCCCGCGCTCCCGCCGCCAACGGTGAAGAACGCCGGTGCACTCCACCCGTTTGCGATCCGGCAAGTCGCTACCCCTTTGCCGTGCTTGCCTCCGAAGATGAAGCCTCCCTTAATCATGTTTGGAACTACGGCGACGCACTTTGCGTTCTCCAGTACCTCTTGAGGGATCCCCTGGTCGGGTGCGTTCATGATGGCATTTAGCACCTTGGCTGCGTTGTCCAGCCGGTCGGTGGCATCCTGGCGCCCCGACCCTGCCCAGCACAGCGTGCCCAGGCTCAACATTGCAAGTAAGAACAAGAGTTTCTTCATTGTTACAGCCTCTTTCGTTTTGATCGGTTTGCCACCGCGTCTCCTGCTTCGGTGCGCGATTGTGAATTCCGTTTCAGCCGCCGAAATCGGCGCGAGCCCAGGAGTGGACTCGCGCCCACGGCATTTTTTATTCCTTTAACGCAAACTTCCTGTCGTCGCGTTGACGGGGCTGCCAATGGCCTCGCCCGATACGACCAGCTCGACCCTCCGGTTCTGCTGCCGTCCCGCAGAGTTGTCGTTGGATGCTACCGGCAGAGTGTTGCCGAAACCTTTGGCGCTGACCGAGTTTGTCGGCACTCCCTGTTGTACGAGGTAGTCGCGCACGGACACTGCACGGTGCTCCGATAGTGTCTGATTCATTGCATCGCCGCCCACATTGTCCGTGTAGCCACCGACTTCGATGTTGAGCCCCGGATAGGCAAGCAGAATGCCGGCCACTTTCGCCAGCTTCTCTCTCGCGCCCGGCTTCAACGAGTACTTTCCAGTTTCGAACAAAACATCGGACATGCTGACGATTAGTCCGCGTGCGCCGTCGCGGGTCTGGAGAATCGAATTCAACTGCTCGGACAATCGCGTGCGCATGGCCGCTTTGTCCGTCTCCGCTTGTTGCGCGCTCAACTGGGCTTGCTGCGCAGCCAGACGAGATTGGTCGGCATCGGCCTGAGCCGAAGCTAGCGACTTTGCTGATGCGGCCTGGCTGTCCGCCATATCCGACTTCGCTTTAGCGCTTTCCGATTGTGCGTCAGCAGCTTCAGTTCGCGCGTGCGCAGCATCAGACTCGGCCTGAGCCTTCGCCCCCTGAGCTTCAACTGTGTCAGACTGGGCCTGTTCCTTCTGCCGGGTCGCGTCGTCGGCTTGCGCTTGCGATTTTGCCTGCGCATCTGAGGAAGCCTGGCGCTCGTTCGCCAGACGCTCCTCAGCCATCCTCTTCACCGCGATCGCACGTGCGTCTTCTGAAGTTTGTACAGCCTCTCGGGCGACCGCGATTAGCTGTTTTTTAGGGATGTTCTTTTCCGTGGCATACTCATCCGTCTTGTTCGTCAACTGCACAGCGTGCTGATAGCTGTCGCTCGCGTATTTCTCAGCTCCTTCCGATTGAGCGATGCGCAATGCATTACGTGCCTCAAAGAATTCCAGTGGCAACTTGGCATTCAGGACCACGGGGTCGAACTTGTAGCCGGTCGGAATGTAGCCGCTTCGCTCCATGAGTTCATACTTTGCATTCACTGCCTCAGTAGTTCCCTTGGTATCGGCGCGAACGACGTTCTCGAGTACTACTACATTGCTGGGCTGCCGCACTGCATAATAAGGTTCCGCGGTGACGATCAGAGCGAAGGCCTGAAGGTCCGTGGTCACATCCAGCTTGCTGCGATGGTTGCCGCCTACCAACACTTCGCCCAGGTTTACCGCCCGTCCTTCGGGTGAAATCGCCCACATGATGTAGGTGAGATACTCATTGCCAAAACTTGTCGGCTTCTGCAGGTTGCCGAATTCGACCTCAATCTCGATTGATCCACGCTTACTCTCTACCTTGGCTTGGCCGTTCGCCGAAGGCATTAGGTCGGTGCCCGCGAAATCCAGCTTCGTAGCTCCGCTGCGATGCTCATAGTTGACCGCTTGAACAGTGCGGCTGATCACGTTAACCCGGAATGTCGGCGTCGGGCTCATGGGCTCGAGTGCCATTATTGTTTGGGAAGTAGAGCTCATGGGCTGGACTGCAACTGTTTGAGAAGTGGTTTGAGCTACGGCGCTCAAACTCAGCCCGATTACAACTGCCAACAATAGCTTTATCTTCAAAATATCTCCTTAGGCAGATGTCTGCCGTTCCTGCGTTATGTGTAATGTGTGTTAATGCGCGTCGGGGGCCCCCCGGAGGGTTCTTGATTCATCCATTACGATCCAAGGTGGATGCGGGAGAGGGAATGAAAGAGTCCGAAGACATTCAGGAGCCACAAAACCACTGCCACCACCACAACACCGTTCAAGATCGATTTGATGGAGGCCTGCATGGGAATGAGGCGATTCACTAACCACAGCAGAATACCCACCATCACGAGAACTTCTAGAAGTTGAATTAGCGGCATAATCTTTGACCTTTCTTGTTTCGCGGGCTAGCGCCCCTCAACCCCCGTGAGCTGTTGTTCCTATTTCCAGGTTCGAGGTGTTTTAGGGTCGATCGTGTCCGCCGGAAACTCCGGCATGCACACTGAAAAGGAATGCTAATTTAGCTGGATGTTGTCGCTTCGGGTTTGGCTCGGACCTGGCCAGCAGCGACCTAATAATGAGAGCTGCGAATCAGCGGTCGTGGCTCTCTCGACACACTCAGGAGAATAGAGAATGACAGATCACCGTTCGCAATTCTGAGCAAGATAGCTCACTTGTGACGAATTAGGATGGCGATGCCCGTGTCACGGCAAAACAAATCGCGGGACGACAAGACCCGTTGCCGCATTGTGTCGATACTGGAGCGAATTTCCTCGTCAAAGATCTCCGAGCTGAGAAGCCCAAGAATCTGTTCGAAATTGCTCATCCTCCAGCTGCCTCTGATGCGACACTACTGGTAGGCAAAGTAAATTTGGTTGCGGGCTCGATTTGCCGGGAGAGCGAGTCCTCACCTGAGCGGTACTCTTATGGCCATCCGCAGGAAAACCATTATCCTCCTCACAGGGGTTGTCGCCGCTGCGATAATCTCAGTGGCCTTGCTCTTATCGGTTCTAGTCAACCCAGATCGCTACCGGCCCCAGGTTATTTCCTATCTAGAGGCAAGAACCGGGAAGCAGATCGAGATCGGGCATATCGGAGTAAATTGGATTCCTCTGTCAATCCGCATCGACAACTTTGGCTCTCGAAATCCCAAGCCATTTCCTTCCGGCTATTTTCTTAAAGCGTCAAGAATAGACGCCGCGATCGATGTTGCGGCGCTGCTGCACCGGCGGATTGTAATCAAGTCAATTGTGCTGCACGATCCAATCATTAATGTGGTCTCGGACCCTGACGGGCAGTGGAACTTTGAGAACCCGCCTTCCAAAACCTCCCAAGAGCCGTCGCCGATCTTCGCTCTCGGAGTGATCTCCCAAGTAGAGATGACCGGCGGCCGATTGCTTGCTTCCAGTCTTATTGACCCAGACGACCGTCCTGGACCTGTTGTTTTTGAAGCTCACAACCTCGAAGCGACACTGGAGCAGGTGGATCTCGACGCGTTCGTTGGTCCGGCCTCTTCCGTGGTGGCTCACGGCGACATGAAGGCAGATTCGCTGCGCTTCGGTTCGATCCAGGCGACCAGTGTAAATTGCAAGCTCCGGCTGCTGGCAAAACAAGTTTTCTTCACCGACGTCAGAGCGGAAGCATATAGCGGAAGCGCCACCGGGAACCTCTCCTTTACATTGTCGGGAAGGAACGCCAGCTTTCAGACAGAGGGTTGGGTAAGAAGAATCGATATGAGCCGTCTTCTCGCGGGATTCCGAAATGCCCATGGGAAGATGACAGGGACTATGGAAGGAGAAGTGAGGCTTGCAGGACAAATCGAGCACACACTCCGTCCGCTGGCCGGAATGCACGGTACCGGCCATGTGACGGTACGGAACGGTCAGGTGCCGAGTCTCAAGCTGAACGAAAATCTGATGAAGTTGGCGCACTTCAACGATCTCGGCCCCGCTAAACAAGAGCCTTCTTCGTTTTCTTCCATTTCCACCGATCTGGAGCTAGCCAATCTGCGGATTTCGAGCAAAGCTATCGACATCGACGGCTACGGGGTCGATGTTGATGGCTCTGGCAGTGTCAGCGTATCGGGCTCCGACGAACTGAACTATCAGGGCGTAGCAGAAATCCTCGCCAAGCAGGGCTTCGTCACCAACATTATGGCCCGACTGTCTGGAGCCACATTGAAAGATGGCAAGTTGTCGTTTCCCTTCCGGGTCGGCGGAACGATCGAAAATCCAAGATTTTCCAGGGGAAAGAAGGGTAATTAAGAGACCAGTTGCGCGCGGAGACAGCAAATCTTAGCCGCGAAGATACCTCGTCAGGTGCGATCAGGGGTGCGCTCGTCCAGGAAAAACCGGCCGCTGCAAGGCGTACACTGTAACAGAGGTGGTTACTACCTTCTCCTCTTTCAGGTTCCCTGAACTAAGTCAGCCCATCTGAAGTTTTCTCTCCTTAAGGTTCTCAGGAAAGCAGCGTGTCCCCATGCATCCGAGTGCGATCCTGCACGAAGTTCAGCAGCTATACAACGTGAGTGACCGTCTTGACTCTCTGGCGGAACACCATCCCCAGGTCTCAGAAGCACTCATCGGCATCTCGGGAAGCGTTCGTAACACTGCCACTTTGTTAGAGGTGCTGGTCGCAACGAGAATAACGCCCCTTTCCGGATTAGATCCAGCAAATGCCTGATTCGCTCGTCGCTGGATTGAAAATGAGCATTATTGAGCATTTTTCCAGCTGTGGAACGTTGCACTATGTAGTGGTGAAAAGCAAGGAACTCACGCCGAAACAGATATTATCCGTGCCTTGTCCTACCTGTGGTGCAGCGACCGAAGAAGCTTGTGAACTGCATACGGGTGCCCCGCGCACCGAGCCACACCGAGATCGGAAACTTTCCGCGGCCGGCGCCGTGGAACGAAACCAGACCAAAGCTTAACAGCCAATGCGGTCACGCGACTCTTTTGCGCGCTTCATGAAACGCGGAGATGTCGATCTTCGACGAGGGATACAAGGTCGTCGCGGTTGAGGGTAACCGCCTGCTCGTTCGGGGGATTCTCAGCGATGATGTGTTGACAATCGTCAACACCGAGCCTCAGACTCCTCTTGCACCAGAAGACTATCCGCCTGGAAAATCAATTGCTCTGACCGACCCGTCAACTGCGCCACTGAATTAGGATTGTCAATTTAGTCGATTTGCAAGCGATTCGGGGATTTCGCCGCGCGGCCCAAGCGACCTAAATTATGTCAAAACCGAGCAATTTTGAACATCGCGCCATCATCCCAAGGCGTACCATCTGTGTAGAAGGTAAGGGGCAGGGCTGGAAGTTGGGTTGCCGAATCAAGCATCAGATGGTAGTGCCTCTGCAGTCTGGGATCCCCTTTCCTGGGAGCTGTATCATGTTCGACCACTCGGCCACCGATGCAAATAAGTATCCCGAACCGCCGCCGCCCTATCCAGGAGTAACGCCTGACGCGGAGCGTGCCAAGAAGCCGCCGCTCCCTGAGCTTCCCTATGAGCCTTACGCCAAGAAGCCACTGCTGCCCGGATCTCGCTATGAGCCTTACAAGGGTATGTAATCACAAAAGACTACAAGCGCAAACGCTTGTGCTGTCGATTAGAGCGGTGTAAACACGCCCAGCATCGCCAGAGTCTCGTGCTTGACAGTTCTGCCACATCAGACTAGGGTTGTAATTGAGTGAGCATCTTCTTCTCGCTCTTTCAGGTATCCTGAACTAAGTCAGCCCATCTGAACTCTTCCCTCTTAGATCTCCCATCAATCCATGGAGGTTGACCATGTTTGCTCGCATTGTTGCTATGCAGCTAAAGCCAAACGCACGTCAAGAATTTACCAAAGAGTTTGAGAACCAGATCATTCCGACTCTCCGTAAACAGCAAGGCTTTATGGATGAAATGTTGTTTGTGGATCCAGGTGGGCCGGAAGTGGTCGCAATCAGTCTGTGGGACTCGAAGCAGAGCGCGGAGACCTACAACCGCACAACTTATCCAGAAGTGCTGAAGACCTTAACAAAATTGATTGAGCGGACTCCTGAGGTAAGAACCCTTGAGGTCGCCTATTCGACCTTCCACAAGATGGCTACTTACGCGGCCGCCTAAGTCGCCGTTCCCGTCGACGAATGGTTCTAAACTGCTTTCAAGATTTCCAAAGGAGGAAATTATGACCGTATTGACCCGTTGGGATCCTCTCCATGACTTGGCCACCCTGCAGAACCGCCTAAACCGATTTGTCCGTGAGTCGTATACCCCCCAGGGCCCGGAGGAAGCATTGACGACCACCGGTTTCGCGCCGCCGGTGGACGTCTACGAAGACGAGCACCACATCACTCTGAAGATTGAAGTCCCGGGCATCGACGAAAAGGACATCGACGTCCGCATCGAGAACAACACCCTTACCGTCCACGGCGAGCGCAAGTTCGAGAAGGAAGAGAAAGAGGAGAACTTCCGTCGCGTCGAGCGGCAGTACGGAAGCTTCACACGCTCGTTCGCGCTGCCGAACTCCGTGGATCCGGGGCAGGTGACGGCCACCTACGACAACGGCGTGCTTAAGATCAAGCTCGCCAAGAAGGCCGAAGCCAAGCCCAAGCAGATCAAGATTAATGTTGGCAGCGAGAAGACCCTCGAAGCCAAGGGCCACGGCAAGGCCGCATAGACCAGGTCTGGTTGTTCTGTGGCGAGTGATGAGCCAGAGAAACGGGGGGCGCTTTAGGTCGCCTCCCTTCGCTGAAAAAGCAACAAAAAGCAGGCATCAATTCGCCATCAAAAATAGGCATTTTAGGGTATTTTCGAGTGCTTCGAAATGCGAGGAAAGGCTAGATAAGGAAAGGGCTCTAGGTTGCTGAGCTCAAAATTGATACGGTTAGAGGTCTGGGGTTCGAGTCACCACGCGCGGTCATGCCGCAGAACGCTGCGCTCTATTTGCGCTCCGTTTGCGTGCCTTCCATTGCTTTTCATGGTTTTAGATGTCATCCGCTGACCTGCATCTCGTTGAAACTACGTTTAAGTGTGGATTCGATTCCTTCCGCGCTCACCAACCCCTTTATTTTCAGCGTGGGTTCGTCGCGGCGGACCGTTCTGGGTAACAGCTGGGTAACAACTCGTTGAATACGACCGCGAGCGGCTGCACGAAATCTTCGATCTCCGTCCGATCGTAGACATCCATCGCGAGGTTCACCTTCTTGTGGCCCAGAATATCGGACACGACTTTCGGATGAACCCCCGACCGACGCAGCTTGGTTGAGAGTGTGTGCCGAAAATCGTGCCAGCCTCCAAGCGAGATGCCCAATTTCTCAGCAGCAGGTCTGACGTGGCGCTTTAGAGCATTGCCCTGATTCAGCGGTGTGCCGTTTTGGAGCGGAAGACCCACTCACCTTTTCCGAGCTTCTCCATTCGCGCCATCAGAAGAGGATCGATTGGCAGTTTGCGCTCTGAGCGTTTGGATTTCACCGCGTCCACATCGCCGTCGTAAATCCTGCGGGTAACGTGGAGCACATTGTTCTTGAAATCCGCCCCCTTGACCGCGAGCGCCTCACCGATCCGCAATCCCCGCATTGCGGCCCACGCAGTGTGCGAAGAGTGTGCCTCTCTTGCGAGCCAAGGAGGAAACGCACAGATAGCTTATCCGGATCCACTCGGACATCGATCTTCCGTCAGCCCTAATGACCTGCGTGCGCGGACAGTTGAGAGCTGAAGAATAGGAAGAAGTTTGATCCAACCCTCCATTGTTATACCAGCAACTTCCGCATCATCCATTGCCTTGGATGACGTAATGCCGCTACTTCCATCAGCCGTAGGCCAATCGTTCGCGTCCAGTATTAGCACTGGCCGGACCTCCCACCAGATCGGCGTGGCGTTGAGCAGGCGGTCCTGCTGGGTGTCCCCCTTCATGTCGGTGTAGGCCGCGACGACCACTACACCGAATCGATGCGGTATCGGGTTTGTCGAAAATCTTCTTTGCTTCATAGTCGAACTTCTTCTCGGCCGGCTTGCCCGGCAATTGGGAGATCTCGTTTTTCTTCAGATCGGCTGCACTTTCGTACCCTCTTTCTTTGAAAAAGCCCCGCAGGAAAAAGTTGTGCTTGAGCGCCTCCATGTCTTCCTTGAATGCATTCGTGCTGGCGTTGACGTTCTGGTAAATCTTCTTGTCATTGATCAAAGCTCCGATGGATCCCGCCGGGACGTAGACGCTGGTTGCCGTCACCAGTTCCGCATTCGGCACTTCGGTTCGGAGCCTGATCCGTTGCATTCCACTTTTCTTTTCCGGCTTGGCAATAAACGTTAACAGGTATTGATGAGCAAGCCGGTGCGTCAGATCATCCAGGTACGGGACGAAGGAAACAGGAGGTCCAAAACCAAGATAATAGGATTCCGCTCCGGTCTCGTCGGAGAGCTGAGACAGGTAATTCTGTCCCCAGTTGATGCGCCAGAAACTGTGGCCGGAATGGCCAACCCCTGGGGAATAGATGGAATAAATGATGATGCCGGCACGCTGAGCCTGCTCAATCGCAGTGTCCACATAAGGATCCGACGAGCCACCCCCATAATATCGGTCTATGCCATCCGAGATCATAAGGATCTCACGACGGGCCTGAGTCTCAGGCCACCGCTTGATCAGGTCAGTCACAGAGAAGTAGGGACTGGGAGACGCACCCGGATCCCCAAGCGGCAGGCGCAAAGACTTGGCCGCTTGCGCATGGTCGGTAGTGAGGTTCTGAACAATCTGTACCGTTCCCTCACGCATATAACCGACACCAACGGCAGTGGTCGCCGGCTGCGAGCTGATGAATTCCCGCAGATCCTGCAGTTGCGAATTCAGGCTGTTATTTGCAGCATCATCGATCAGCAGAAAAAGTTCCAGCCCGGCATGGTCTCCCTGTAATGGAAGCCACGCGGTTACCTGATCGCGATCATGACCCTGGTACACCATGACATCTTCGCGATTGATGACGGGTATGTTGGTGCCGTGCCGAGCTTCCACTGTAACCACTACGTGTACTTGAGGTCCCGAAGATGGGACTTGCTGGGCCGCCAGTGGGATTTCGCCGATAGCCAGCGTGGTCATTGCGAACATCACTGAAAGAGTGAAATGAAGTTTTGTCATGGAATCCTCGTGACGGTCAGCTCATTCCGTATGCGATGACGTAAGTGCATCCAGAGTTCCAAAGTACTTTGGGGATCATCTTGCTTCTTTCTGGCTGATTTGCGGCGAATTTTATGGCCAAGCGTGATAACGAGGGATGACGGAGTCGAAATATGGACGGCGATAGTCCACATGCCGACGCAGGAATCTGCCTGAATTACGCGCATACCATTAATAACACGGGCCTTCGCTATTGGAATGGCGAGTGCAATGCTGTGGAGAGAGTTGAAAGGAGTAAGCACCGTGGAATACACCATTATCACCGGCACTAATCTAAAAAGCTCGCGTATTGGCTTGGGAACTTGGGCCATGGGCGGATGGATGTGGGGAGGCACCGACGAAGAGGAATCCATACGCACCATCCATGCTGCCTTTGAAAAAGGCATAAACCTGATTGACACCGCACCCGTGTACGGTTTTGGGCGGTCTGAAGAAATCGTCGGCGAAGCTCTCGAGCAATGGGGACAGCGTGACAAGATCATTGTCGCTACGAAAGTTGGCCTGGATTGGCGAGACGGTGCCCCGGCTCGGAACTCCACCCGCGAGCGTCTCAGGGAGGAAATTGAGGATTCACTGCGTCGTCTGAGGACAACTTATATCGATATTTACCAGGTTCACTGGCCTGATCCACTCGTCCCGATTGAGGAGACCGCAGAAACGATGCGGCGGTTTTATGAGGAAGGAAAGATCCGCGCCATCGGGGTTAGCAACTATTCGGCAGAAGAAATGGACCGCTTTCGCTCTGTGGCCCCACTACATACGGTTCAACCGCCCTACAACCTGTTCGAGCGCGGCATTGAAACCGAGGTTCTACCGTACGCCCGTGAATACAACATCGGCACGCTGACATATGGCGCGCTTTGCCGCGGGTTGCTGAGTGGAAGAATGGATGCGAAAACAGAATTTAACGGTGACGACCTCCGTAAGAGTGATCCTAAATTTCAGCCTCCCCGATACGTCCAGTACTTGGAGGCCGTAGATAGGCTCGATCGCTACGCGCGGGAGCATTACGAAAAGAGAGTAATACACCTGGCGATGCGCTGGTTGCTCGATCAGCCAGGGGTCAGCGTTGCACTCTGGGGGGCGCGCCATGCCGAGCAGCTCACGCCGATTGAAGAGATGACGAACTGGTCACTCTACGCTCACGACATGTTGGCCATCAACCGGATCCTCCGCCATACCATCATCGCCCCTGTCGGTCCCGAGTTTATGGCCCCAGGGACGAGGGAGGCTCTCCAGGCTGTTTAAGTACGGGCAGCTTTGTCCTTGACTGAGAATAGTGTCGCGTGGGAGACCACGGTCATCGAATGAGAGATTAATCGTTTCATTACTTGGAGAATGAACATGAAGGAACAAAATGGAAAACTGCCAGCAGCTTCCAGCGGAACTGTGTCACTGGGTGGTGCGCTGAGCGTCCACCGTATTGGTTTTGGAGCCATGCGTATTACGGGAGACGGAATTTGGGGGCCTCCGAAGGATGCCGCCGCCGCAATCGCCGTTCTGCGCCGTGCCATTGATCTCGGCGTCAACTTCATAGATACCGCAGATTCGTATGGTCCCTACGTCAGCGAAGAATTGATCGCTAAAGCACTGGCGCCTTACCCCGCGGATCTTGTGATCGCGACCAAGGGCGGATGGAATCGCCCGGGACCGAACCAGTGGACGCATGATGCTAGCCCGGCGCACCTCCGCCAAGCCGTCGAGGGCAGCTTGAAGAGACTTCGCCTCGATCGCATCGACGTGTACCAGTTGCATTGCCCCGATCCCGTCGTGCCTTTCGATGCATCAATGGAAACCCTTGCCAACTTGCAATTAGAAGGCAAGATTCGTCTGGTCGGACTCTCTAATGTGACGCAAGAACACATCGAACGGGCGCGGAGGATCGTCCCTATCGCCTCAGTCCAAAACCGGTACAGCTTTGCGGATCGTGAATGGGATTATGTCGTGGATTATTGCGAGCGTAATGGGATTGCGTTTATCCCGTGGTTCCCGTTGGGAGCAGGTACAGTGGCCGGCAAGGTGTTGGAGAGAATTGCGAAGGCTCGCAATAAGAAACCCATCC
>QIAS01000154.1:0-2492 GCA_003225615.1 Acidobacteriota bacterium
AGGATAGGAATTTATTCTGGCCAGTAACGGAAAACGCGATTTTTACGAAGTATTGGGGGTGACTCGGGCTGCCAATGAGCAGGAAATTAAGAGTGCCTACCGCAAGCTCGCACTGCAATATCATCCCGACCGTAATCCCGATAACCCGCAGTCGGAAGAGAAGTTCAAAGAAGTGACGGAAGCCTACGCCGTGCTGGTAGATTCCGAAAAGCGCTCGCTCTACGACCGCTTCGGCCATGCCGGCGTGAGCAGCGGCCCGGGACCCGCTGGCTTTGACCCGAGCGTGTTTCAGGATTTCAGCGACATCTTCGGTGAGTTTTTCGGGTTTGGAGATCTATTTGGCGGCGGAGGCGGGCGTCGGCGTACTCGCGCCCAGCGCGGGGCCGACTTGCGCGAAGACCTCACGCTGGAGTTCGACGAGGCGGTTTTTGGCACCGAGACAAAAGTCACGGTCCGGCGTCACGAAGTCTGCGAAGACTGCCAGGGTTCGGGTTCTGCGGCGGGCACGGCTCCCACATCGTGCGCGACGTGTGCGGGACGTGGTCAGGTTCGCTACCAGCAAGGATTCTTCAGCATCTCCCGCACCTGTCCAACGTGCCAGGGTGCGGGCAGCGTGATTTCTCATCCGTGTCCGAAGTGCAAAGGCCAAGGCCGCGTGTTGCGCAACCGCACGGTGGATGCCAAGGTTCCTGCTGGAGTCGAGGACGGCACGCGCATCCGTTTTGCCGGTCTCGGCGAGGCCGGAGCGTTCGGTGGTCCCGCGGGAGATCTTTACGTTGTCCTGCACGTGAAAGAACACCCGTTCTTTGAGCGGCAGGGCAATGATCTGCGCTGCGTGATTCCCATTTCTTTTACCCAGGCCGCTCTGGGCACCGAAATTGTGGTGCCGACCTTGGAGGGCGATCACAAGCTCAAAGTCCCGGAAGCTACCCAGTCCGGCAGCAGCTTCCGGATTCGCAACAAGGGCGTGCCAGTTCTCAATGGACGTGGCAAGGGCGACCTGTTCGTCGAAGTGCGTGTGCAAACGCCCAGCAAGCTGACCAAGCGCCAGCGCGAATTGCTCCTCGAACTCGATGGCATAGCGCGTGTCGAGAACAAGCCGCAGGACCGCACCTTGTTCGCCAAAGTCAAAGATATTTTCGGTTAAGCATTAATAAACAGAACGTCCCGGCCAAATTCTTACCTGTCAGAGTTCAGCCTCAGCTTTGGTAGTATCCCAATCTCCGACTTGTGAGGTTCAGGAGATTCTCTTCGCGCTCCCAGCGTTGCTTTGCGCCCCTTGCGGTTAAGAGCTTTTGACCGCAAAGGACGCAAAGCGAGCGCAAAGGTCGCGAAGAAAACCAGAATATGACTCGCCGCCGATGGATTGCAGATGAAGTACAGGGCAATCGTGCCACCCTGGTGGGCGCGCATGCTGACCATCTGTCCCGGGTTCTGCGTGCGCGTGTTGGACAGGAATTCGACATTGCCGCAAACGGGATTGTTCGTCGCGCCCGCATCTCCGCTATCAGCAGCGATCGCGTGGAATTCGAAGTCGGAGAAGAAATCACCGCGCCGCCACCGCTTCAGCTCACTCTGGCGCTATCGATTTTTAAATTCGACCGCATGGAGTGGGCAATTGAGAAATGCACCGAGCTGGGAGTGAGTCGAATCGTGCCAGTGTTCGCCCGCCGCACCGACCGCCATCTCGCCGCCGCTGCCGAGAAGCGAAGAGAACGCTGGCAACGCATCGCCCGCGAGGCAGCCGAACAATCCCGGCGGACTATTCCCCCCGAAGTCACCGTCCCTTGCAAATCCAAAGAAGCTGCGGCGCTCGAAGGTCACACACGGATACTGCTGGCGGAATCCGAAGTGGAGCTTACCTTGAAAGATGCCCTGCATGGTCGCTCTTCGGCTAACGACAAAGGTAAAGACATGGTTCTGGCCATTGGCCCCGAGGGCGGGTGGACCGGCGAAGAGGAAAAGCTATTTCAGGGATCAGGCTGGATTTCGGCTTCGCTCGGCCCAACCATCCTGCGTGCGGAGACCGCCGCGATTGCGGCAACTGCGATTGTCCTCGCAGAATCTCAGTAAACCACCTTAGAAACTCCGCAAAGCAGGCCAGTTACTCACATAAAATCCTCAGTGTTCTCTGCTATTCTCCTTGCAATGTCGTCGCCCAGGAACGCGCCATCTCGTCCGTTTAATCCCGATGAGTGCCAGCGCGAAGCCATCGAGCATCTGCATGGGCCTATGCTCGTCCTCGCCGGCGCAGGAACCGGCAAGACCACGGTTCTGACGCGCCGTATTGCTCGCCTGATAGAACAAGGCCACGCTCGCGCCGACGAAATCCTCGCGCTTACTTACACCGATAATGCGGCCGCGGAAATGCGCGACCGCGTCAAGGCGGAGCTCAAGCACACCGACATCTCAGGTCTGCAGTCCAGCACCTTCCACGCGTACTGCAATAACCTGCTCATTCGCACCGGCAACAATTTCGGCGTCCTCGACGA
>QIAS01000154.1:2738-9718 GCA_003225615.1 Acidobacteriota bacterium
GTAGAGCACATGCTGGCCGAGCAGAACCTCGGCACCTTCGGGCACATGATGACGAAGGCCTACGAACTTCTCAAGCAGGACTCTGACCTGCTAGCACGCGAGCGCAGGCATGCGCGGTTCATACTGATCGACGAATTTCAGGACGCCAACTTCGTACAGGTGAAAATTCTCGAACTCCTCGCCCCCGGCGAATGCAACGTGTTTGCGGTCGGAGATCCCGATCAGTCCATCTACCAGTTCCGCGGAGCTTCGAGCGAAGCCTTTGGACTGTTCCGCCGCCATTTTCAGAACGCGAAGCCACTGGTCTTGGGGAAGAATCGGCGTTCCACCACGCCTATCCTGAAATGTGCTTTCGCTTTGATCCAGAAAAATCCACCCGTATTTCCCCCTGGCGACGCGGTTTCCTACAAGCGCACGCCGCTGGTGTCAGCGCGCGATGAGGCGGCCGATGGCGAAGTACCGACTAATGGCGGCGCGTCATCGCCTCGGGCTTCAGTCACCGCTGTAACCTGGCGCGACCGCGCCCTGGAAGCCACGGACGTGGTCACTTCTATTCGCCAGAAGCAGCGGCAATTGCGCTGTGAATGGAAAGATTTTGCGGTGCTCTACCGCAACCACCTCAATCGCGACGACGTGGTCAAAGAGTTGGCCATACGTGGCATTCCGTTCGCGATCGAGAACATGGACGTGCTCGACACGCCCCAGGTTCGCGACCTGCTGGCATGCCTGGGTGCGGTGGTTTCTCCATCCGATGGGGCAAGCTTGTTTCGGGTAGCCGCCTTGCCGCAGTTCGGCATTGATCCGGAGAAGCTGCGTTCCGCCATGAGGTCCGCCGCCAAAGAATCCACGCTGGCCTCGATCCTTCCGCAGATTCCGAACGGTTCCATGGTGCTGCAGTCGCTAGAAGGAGCTCGCCAGGAAATTCAGCGGCTGAAGGCGAAGAGCCGGGCGGCCCTGCAAGTTCTTATAGACCGCTTTTTCCTTGATCGCAGTTCGCCGCTGCTCAAGGCGGTGCTTGAGTTCGTCGCCGCGTGGGAAAAAAAGCCGGTCACCACCACAGGGGAGATCGGCGAACTGCTGGAGTACCTCGAATATTTTCGCGAAGCTCGCGGGATCGTCCCGATGACTACGCAGGAAGAAAACGCCGTCCGCTTGATGACAGCCCACGGCGTCAAAGGACTGGAGTTCAATCACGTTTACATCATTCGCGCGAACTCCAATTCTTTCCCTTGTGCTTACCACGAGCCATTGGTCGAGTTCCCCCCTGAATTGCGCGACCCCGACTCCATGGCTCTCGAAGAAGGCAAAGCGCTGCATGAGCAGGAGGAGCGCCGGCTTTTCTACGTCGCCATGACCCGGGCCCGCGACTCGCTCACCATGTATGCGAAACAGGGAACAGGGAAGGACACTACACCCGCCGGATTCCTGCGTGATCTGCTCAAGGATGCGAGCGTCACGCCCTGCTTGCAACGACGCGACGCCAAGCCTTTTCAAGTTGATCTCTTCGCCGGAGAGGAATTGGCCATCATCTCTCCTTCCAACACTGCCGCATGGCTCAACCTCGATCCCGGTATCGACCTCAATGCCAAGCTCAGTGCAACCGCAGTGGAGGCTTACGAGCTTTGTCCGCTGCAATTCAAGTTGGAGCGGGAGTGGAAAATACCGCGCGAGGTTCCAGCCGCCATGCAGTACGGCGCCGCCATGCACCGCGTCTTGCGTACCTATTACGATGCCGTCCGCTTCGGGCGCACCATCACCGATGATGAGGTCATTCAGCTATTTCGTGAGGACTTGGCCGGGGCCCGCTTGGAAGATCAATATCAGTACGAGCTTTACGAGAAGCAGGGCATCGAGCAATTACGCGACTTCTTGTCTCTTGCCCGCCGGGTTGTGCAGCCTCAGGTTCTAAACACGGAACAGTGGTTCACGATTCGTATCGGCGAAGCCACCGTGAACGGCCGCGTGGATCGCATGGACCAAACCAGCCCGGGCAGAGTTGCGATCGTGGATTACAAAACCGGCAAGCCTCGTTCCCAGGAGGACGCCGACGAAAGTCTCCAGCTTTCCATTTATGCGCTCGCCGCTCAGAACACTTGGGGCGTTACTGCCGACCGGCTCATGTTCTACAACCTGGAAGACAACAGCAGCGTTCATACGACTCGCAGTGAAGGCCAACTGGAAGAAGCCCGGGCCAAAGTAGAAGACGTCGCCCACAAAATCGCCGCAGGTAAGTTTCCCGCGAAAACCGGATTTCATTGCTTTATGTGCCCCTACCGCAATCTATGCCCCGCAACGGAAAAACAGCTCTACGTGGTGCAGCCCGTGAAAAAGGCCGCTGGGCGGGCGAATTAGCATATGAGCGATCGTGCTCTTTCGAGCCGCCGGTATCGCATCAGCGCTGGCGCTTCTGAAGAATTGCCCACAAAAAAACTTAGGGGACGCTTTACGCGTCCCCCGTTTCGTTCTTGGCGGCAAGCTAGTGTTTCTTCTTGCCAGCTTTCTTTGCCTTTTTCTTTGGTGCCATGGTTCTATTCTCCCTTCCATTATTCATGGACTATGCAACGCTCCTCTGTTGCAACTGTTTGAATGTATAGAGTCAATGAAAAATGATGTCAAGAGAAAAATGATGATGCGAGTGCATGCGAAGAGCGTACTAAAGTCACAAATCAAGATTGTTCGCAAGGAAAAAAATTCCTTTCGTCCGTTTTTCTACTCATCCACGATCTTGTCTTGGGCAAACCGTCGATGTTTCTCATGCATCGCGCGCGCGGATTGCCCGTGACCCCGGCTAATCACTCTTGCTCCATGAAGTCCGCCACGATTCTGACTTTTCTTCGCACACGCATCTATAATGGGGAGTTCAAGATCGCTTTAGGAGCACAGTTATGGCTGCTTTCGACGATGTCGTGATCATTTCCGGCTGCCGCACACCCATCGGAAAATTCCAGGGAAGTCTGGCGGACTTGACCGCGCCCCAACTCGGCGCCCTCGTGGTGCGCGAAGCGGTGAAGCGGGCCAACCTCGATCCCGGGAAAGTAGACGAGTGCATCATGGGCAACGTGGTTTCCGCCGGACTCGGTCAGAATCCGGCACGTCAGGCTGCGATCTTCGGAGGCTTGTCACCCGAGGTGAGTGCCATGACTATCAACAAGGTTTGCGGCTCCGGCTTGAAATCTGTCGGCTTGGCCGCCCAAGCCATTCAAACTGGCAACAGTTCTGTCGTGGTTGCGGGAGGCATGGAATCCATGACCAATGCCCCGTATCTTCTCCCGCAAGCTCGGAAAGGATACCGCCTGGGGAACGCGCAAATCGTCGACTCCATGGTCAACGACGGCCTATGGGACATTTACAACGATTACCACATGGGAGTGACCGGAGAGAACGTCGCAGAAAAGTACGGCATCTCTCGCGAGGAGCAGGACGAGTTCGCGGTGAACTCGCACCGCAAAGCTATTTCGGCGATCAAGGAGTGCCGTTTTAAATCGCAGATCGTACCGGTCGAGCTTCCCGCGAAGAAGAAGGGTGCCGCCCCGGTCATTTTTGACAAAGACGAATCCCCCCGCGAGGACACAACGATTGAAGCTCTACGCGGTCTCAAGCCGGCATTCAAGAAAGACGGAACCGTCACCGCCGGCAATGCGCCGGGAGTCAATGACGGCGCCGCAGCCGTGGTTGTTACCAGTGCGGTGGCAGCCAAGGAACTGGGAGCGAAACCCCTGGTTCGGATCATCGCCCAGGCCACCAGCGGCGTCGAACCCAAATGGGTGATGATGGCGCCCGTCACTGCGGTGCGCAAGCTGTGGGACAAGACCGGCTGGAAGAACGAGGACGTTGATCTCTACGAACTCAATGAAGCTTTCTCAGTGCAGGCGTTGGCTGTCATGCGCGAACTCGGGCTCGATCCGAACAAAGTTAACGTGAATGGCGGCGCGGTAGCCCTGGGTCATCCCATCGGAGCCAGTGGAGCGCGCGTGCTGGTTACGCTCATCTATGAAATGATCCGTCGCGACGTGAAACGCGGCATTGCTGCGCTCTGCCTGGGCGGCGGCAATGCTGTAGCGATGGCGGTTGAGCGGTAGCAGAGATTGTCGACTGCCACGAGGACTACCGAGTCCCATTTTTGTGCAGCGAAGCTAAGATGTTCCCTTGGCGCTGGCTTCCGCACTGAAGGGCAATGTCACCGTAAACACAGCGCCGCCGCCCGGAGCACTGGCGCCTTCTACATTGCCATTGTGCTCCTTCAGAATAGCCTTGCAGATACTCAGTCCCAGTCCCGTCCCCCTTCCCGGTCGCTTGGTGGTGTAGAACGGATCAAAAATATTCGGCAGGATCTCCGGGGCGATTCCCGGTCCATCATCCTGAAATGTCACCCACTGGGAATCGTCACTATGCCCCATGCGGATACGGATCGTTCCTTTATCACGGGCTTCGCGTATTGCCTGCTCGGCATTGAGAATCAGATTCAGAAAAACCTGCATCAGCTGGTGAGGATCACCCATCACCAGTGGAAGCCCCTGCTCACGCAAGAAGTCCACCGTGATGTTGCTCTTGCGCAGCGAATAAGCATGCAAGTGCAGGGTACGCTCCACCAGTTCGCCGAGGTTAACCTGGCTTTTACCAGGCGCCGGCGGACGAGAGAAGTACATCAGGTTCTGTACGATTTCCGCAGCCCTCCGCCCCTGCTGCTGGAGCATGTTCAATTGTTTGCGTGTGGCCGCGCTGCTCTCGCCCTCCTGCAGCAGTTCCGAAAGACCCAAAATGCTGGTTAAGGGATTGTTCAGTTCATGAGCAAATCCGCCGATCATCTGGCCCATGGCAGCCAGTCGCTCGCTCTGGATGATCTGCTCTTCCAGTTTCTTCTCCACGCTGATGTCGCGCACCGAAATAATCACGCCGCTCAGCTTGTCTTCGGCATTGAAAAGCTGGCTGGCAGAAGCCCGCATCGTGCGCCAGCTGCCATCGCGATGACGCGCACCATACTCTGCCGCTGCGAACCGCTGCTTACTCGTCGCCACATCCCGATAAAGACCCAGCAATTCGGGAGAATGGTCCTCGAGCTCTTGAATTCTCTTTCCCACGAGCTCTTCCGGACGATATCCCAGCAAATCGCGAATGCGCGAACTGACGAAGGTGTACCGCTCCTCCAGGTCAATGACCAGGATCAAGTCCGGAAAACTTTCGAGCAGGCGCTGCCGAAACTCTTCCTGATGCCCGATCTCGCGCTCCATGTTTCGTTTTTCCGTGACATCGACCAGAGTGCCCTGGTAGCGAACAATATTTCCCGACCCGTCCCACACGGCGCGTGAGGAGTCCAGGCAAACCGCCGCGGTGCCGTCTTTGCGCCGCAGCCTGATCTCGCGCGTGCGCACCCCGCCCCGGTCGTCCGATCCGCGGCCCAAAACTGGAGCCTCGCTTCCGTTTGGGCTAAGTTCCTCAGGCGCCAGCGCCAGCACTTCATTTTTGGATTTGTAGCCCAACAGATCCACCAGCGCCTGATTTGCATCCAGCAGCTTGCCTTCCGGCGTGCTGAAATAAACGCCTTCCTGCAAAGTCTCAAACAACTCGGTGAAGCGTCGTTCTTTTTCGCGTTCCTCGGTCACATCCCGAGCCAAAGTGCTGGCTCCAACCACCTCCCCGCCTTTGTTAATCGCGTTCACCACGCAATCAAAGTACAGCGTGCGCGAACTATTTTTAAGACGGACGGGCACCAGCCCAGACCAGCGACGTCTTTCGAGAAAGCGCGCCAGACCCGCTTCCACTTCGGCCCGCGTAGGCTCATCGAGGAATTCGTCCAGCTTGTGCCCTATCGTCTCCTGGTAGGGAAGCCGCAAAAGTTTCGTGACCCGTCGGTTCACGGTTCGCAAAGTGCCGTCAAGGGAGAGCGCAAATGCCACGTCATCAAAGGCGTCAATCAATTCCTTGAAGCTGCGCTGCGAACGCATGATGACCTGGCTGAGTTGGTCGAGTTGCTCCTCCGACGGAGCCGCGCCCACATGTTCCTGCAGACCGCGCAGGGCGTCTTTGAGTTCGCTCACCTCGCGACGCCTGCCGAACGCATATACAGCGAACAGGATCGACAGCGCCAGCACGCCTAGCGGAATCGCGCGCAGATGAAATGGCACCGCTTCCAGCCGCTCCCACATGAGGCCTGCTAAGGCCACGGCCAGCAGGATCATGAACAGCAGAGTCCAACGCCAAAGCTGGGATTCTTGCTGCTCCAGGTGGCCGGGGGAGCGCGGCGTTGTGGGATTACGGTCTGGGCTCATACACCTCGGGCTGTTTACCAGAATGCCATCTCATTCTATAGCGCTGCCAGCAGCGTGCGATGTAAACAGTTTGGTACGGAAGGGCGTGCCCGTTCGTCTCCCACCTGCTACCTTTCCCAAAACGGGCCTATTTAACAATTTTCCCCGCCAAGGTGACATTCGTCACATCCCTGCTGCTTTCAATGTCCTACTTTGAATTGCGACCTCAGGATACGGAGAATTGAAGTTCGGGCCGCCGTGTGTCCGAGAAGGTGTCCGCAGCCAAAAGCTCAATTTCGAATCTCGTCCATGCTCTACAAGACCCTCAGCGCCGCGGTTTACGGCATCGACGCCAATATCATCCAGGTGGAAGTCGATTGTTCCGGCATCAAGTGCGACCAGGACCACTTCCACACGGTGGGCCTCCCCGACGCCGCTGTGCGCGAGAGCCGGGACCGCGTCCGCGCTGCGCTCAAGAACTGCGGATATGACATTCCGCCCACGCAAATCACGATTAATCTCGCTCCGGCGGATATCAAGAAAGAAGGCTCCGGATTCGATCTGCCCATGGCTCTCGGCATCGTGGGCGCCTATGGCGGTCTGACGAAGAAAGAAATTGCGGATTGCCTTTTCGTGGGTGAGCTTTCGCTGGACGGCGGCGTGCGCGGTGTCCGAGGCGCATTGCCCATCGCCCTCGAGGCGCGGGGACGGAAAATCTCGCGCATGGTGGTTCCC
>QIAS01000509.1:0-1386 GCA_003225615.1 Acidobacteriota bacterium
GGTCTGGCGGACGTAGGCGGGAAGCTCCGAGTAAGGCTTGGGTCCCAGAAAGTGAACGTTGGGAGCGTCGATCCGGACTAAATTGGATCGCAGCCCAACCAACATCCAATGCCAATCGCGACGACGCTTGGCCACCTCTTCGATCAGAGGCACGTCCATAACATAATCCAGAGCCCCCAGGTAGCCCAACACCGGGTGGGGAATTACTACGGCGTCAGGAGCAGCCTCGGGCGCGGGCTCCGCGAAATGGGCGAAATCCACCGCCTGTTCGAGAAAATAGCGGTGCGGTACATGGGATTCTTCGAATAATTTTCGACCAGAATACATGACCACGTCTGCAAGGTTCTTGAGCCGCTGGTCGAGCGTACGGATTACATCGCGCGAGAGCGCGCTATCTTCATTAGCGTCATATTTGTCGGAGACCTGATAGAGAAGAATCTTGGTCTGTAAACGCTGTGCAACATCAGCCGCGGAAGGGATCGCCACCCAAAGAATGGGATTGCGAATTCCGAGAAAAAACATCGCCAGGCGCATTTGTATGAGAAGAAGGTGCTGGTTAATCCAACGCAGGGCACGGGAACCAAAAAACGGCAAAACAATTGGAGTCATTACATACAGACCGTCAGGCACTCTCCTGAGCCAGCGCAGATAACTTTTCAGTTTTCTCGAAATCTTGAGAAAAAAATCCTTGTTTGAGACCGAGGGTAGCCCCAAGGTTAAAGAATTGACGAACAGTACCTTGTTGTCGCGTGCCAATCGGCGCAGGATATGATTTTTGGAGTGGGGATGGTGATACCACCAGTCTTCTCCGGCAAAACAGATGATGCTTTCGCCTTTAAGCCCATAATCCATTATTGATTTCTTGAGGCCGCCGGTTCTGATCTGATTCACTAACAAGGAACCGTGAGGCGCTCCTTAATTTTTCTTGCAGGGTTCCCGGCCCAGATTTCACAATTGCCGATGTTGTGGGTAACAACGGCTCCTGCTCCGATAACCGAGCCGTCTCCGATGCAAGTGCCCTTCAGAATAATAGCTCCCGTTCCGATCCAGACGTCGTTTCCCACTTGGATACCGACCCGCTCGCCATAGCCAGAATGCTTGATGGGTCGAGTGGGATCGTCAAAGCGGTGGTCATTGGCGATGAGTTTGACCTGCGGGGCAAACATCACATTGTTGCCTATGCGGATCTCGGCACCCTTGTCGGCGAGCATGAGCACGTGGGGTCCGATGTAGACATCTTGTCCGATAAAAATGTTTTCTTCCCCGCGAATGTCCCAGGGAGGAGTAAGCGCGAGATCGGGTTCACAATGGCCCATCCTCCTCATCAGCGCTTGGCGCTCCGCGAAGAACATAGCCTCCTGCGCATACCAGTGAATCGAAGACAAG
>QIAS01000509.1:1438-3453 GCA_003225615.1 Acidobacteriota bacterium
CGGCAAGCATTCCGGCATTGCGGCCAGTCCGATATATCACCCACATCACGAAAAAGAAGGCCAGAAAGTAGGAGATTGATGAGACCACCGAGGCCCCGGCAATGCCGTGATGAGGGATGGCCCAGAGATTCAGCGCGATATTGAAGAATGTACAGAGCCCCCAGATGATCACCACGCTCTTGGGATATCCAATGCTGTTTAGGAACTGAACGGCAACGGCGTGTATACCAAGGAAAAGCATTCCCGGCATCAGGAGAATGAAAGCTAAAGAGGCCGGCAAGAAGGACACCCCGAAGAGGAGACGCACAGCGGGTCGGGCGAGCAAAGAAGCAACAATCAACAGCGGCAGCAGTATTAACCCGGTGCCGATAGTGGCCTTCCGGGTGAGAGCCAGTTTTAGTTGGAGATCGGTTACCGCCGAGAGCTTGGGAAACAGAATTGTGCCAATGACCATGGCGAGAACGGAAGCGTAATCTGCCATTGTGGAAGCGACCGAGTAGTAACCCGCCTGCTCGGGTCCAAGCATGTGTTGAACCATAAAGAGATCGACGCGCAGGACAAGAAAGCAGAAGGTAGCGGCCATATAGGCTTTCATGGCGTACCCCATGCTGTCACGAAACACCGCTGTGGAGACCTCGAGCGGGCCGGCGGAGCGCTCTTGCAGTCGGCGAGCAATCCACAGCCAGCTCACGATGAGGGCAACCAACATTGTCGAAAATAATGAGGCCACGCCTATATGCCGAGTGAGCACGAGAATTCCGATCAGCAGAAGCGGAATGGTTTTGCTGAGAATCTCCGCGAGGTTATAACCACGCACGTCCTGTAGTCCCAGCAAAAGATTTTGTGTCAGCGTGTAGGCCAAACCAAAAGGTATCCAGCCCAAAGCCAGCAGCAGCGTGGCTCCGCCTATGCCGAGCAGGCCAGGTGAGAGGGTGAAGATGATGCCGAGGACCAGAGCAATCAGCCCTCCAAACCCAAAACTCACGGCCAGAGCGTTACCCGCCAAAGACGGCAACGATGCGGGGTATTTGGCTACGAAGTAGGTATTCGAGGTGTGCAGTCCGAGATTTCCGAACTGGACTCCGAGCGCGCCAGTGGCGGCGGCGACCGCATAATAGCCGCGCCCCGCAGGACCGAGGAGCCGAGCCACGACAACGGTGGTGACCAGAGCCAGGCCCATGAGGAAGATGCGGGTGAGATACGTCTCTGCCACTTTGCCGATGAAGTCCGACGAACGAGCCGATTGCCAATGATGACGCAAGCCAGCCCCAACTTCTCCGATGCCGATGGAGGTTAACGCTCTTCCTTGGTTATCTAACGTGGACTGCTCTCGGTTCATGAAACTCTTCGTGCGACCTATGGTTTTTGACCTTTGGCCACCAAGAACCAGCCAAACAGTGGGGCCAAAGATTCCCAGGGCTTGCAGTGATGTTTGACGACAGTTAATTTCGCAGGCGCGAACAATTTTCGGAGCGATCTGCCGGTATTCAAGTCGATGTGGACGGGGTCTCGGCTATTCTCAAGCCAGAGCTTGAAATTGCTTCCGCGCCGCAGAATGTTCCAGAGGACGAAATAGGAGAACAGGGCATAGACATGAACGTTGAAACACCCACCCGGCCGAAGTACCCGGAAGATTTCCTGGACGATTCGGCGTGGTTCGTCACTGTGATGCACCACGCCGTGGGAATAAACGTAGTCAAAAGAGGCGTCGGGGAACGGGAGATTCCTTCCGTCCGCCCGCAGCACAATGGCAAGGTTGCCGACGCGGGTGCGCGCCAGTTCAAGATGTTTGGGCGTAATATCCACGCCGGTTGCATGGGCTCCGTGCCGCGCAAATTGCAGGAGGTCACACCCGGTGCCACAACCGATTTCGAGTACCCGTTCGCCGCGATGGTGGCGGAACTCAGCAGCTTCGTAGAGCCATGGAAAAATCCCATAACGCTCCTGTTCCGAGATGTACAGAGGAGTGGTATTCCAGTGCTGAATCGCCAGATCCGCTGCTGAGTGTGCCATTC
>QIAS01000509.1:3629-5084 GCA_003225615.1 Acidobacteriota bacterium
GCCGGCCCGAGGCGCGACAGCTCACCGTGGAACCTGTGACTCGAGACAATTGCACGTTCCAAGATGAAGGCAGGTGCCACGATGCTTCAAATTCGTGCTCACCATTGCCAGTGAAGTCATCCTCAATCAATACACCGCGGTTTGGGTCAAGGGTGACGGTGCGGGTGTGCGTGACCCCAATCCTTCGATATCCATCATGAGAGGCGGTAAACGACAAGGTGTCACCGATGAGCTTCTCCACGATGGGACTAACCTTGGCGTCATCGGAGATCGTGAAGAGAGCGCCCGGAGTGGTGGAGAACCGGTTTTGTTGTTCACCGTCGATCATGACGGTGTTATGAGCTGCGGTGGAGCGCAGACGATTCCGGCGATCGGGGTCGCGCGTGTAGCAATATGTTCCGGAGTCGGTTAAGAATTCCTCGCCCGCGATACGCAAGATGATACTTAGTTTGTCATTGTGAGTATGGCTACCCCTGCCGGCGATGCCGTTGGGGACCGCCAGGAAGATCGCTTGGGTTTCGCCAAGGGCGCCAACCGCCAAGCCACTGCGTGGAAAAATCTTGCTTCGTCGGTCAGTTCGAGGAGGATGACTTGGGCGTTGCGCGCAGCCATGCAACCCGTACCAGACCGCTTCTTCTCTTTGTCCTCGATAATTTTCAGAAAAGAGGCATTCGCCAATGCCCAGCAGACTTGAGATGGCAAGGGAGTCTCGCTGGTCGGGGGGGTGCAGCATGCGCTCGAGATCGTCGGCTAGCAATTCCACTCTTCCGTCATCGCAGTCGCCGATCTGCGGCAGTCGTCCGCGGTCATCCGCGAGAGCGGATAAAAGCCGGTACATCGATTGCAGCCTGCTGAGAAAATGCGGAGCAGGCTCACGTCCATGGGCCTTCATCAACAATAGAGCACTGGTAAACATCTGGGTGACCAGCACGTGGTACCCGGTGGAGGCTTCGTAATGGCCTCCGTCGTCGTACGTTTGATGCAGAATTTCCTGCTCCACCAGTCTGCAGTAATTTTCCCGCCGAGACTCCATTCGGGCACCGTCCAAATAAATGGAAAGGCATAGCAGGCCCACAATATTGCTGAGGTAATGATTGCTGCGCGCGAAATGGGAAAACTCATTATGTGCTTCAATGAATAAGAGGTGTTGCCAGAGGCTTGTTGTGACATCCTGCAGCCATGCTCTATCTTCCACCGGGAAGGGCGATAACAACTCCAGAAGAAAACACATGCTCATGGAGCGAAGAGCCGCTTCCATGGCGAGTGTCCAATGAATACCTATACCAACCGGGTTCTTCTTAATCCAATCGGAGAGCAGTTCCAGGGCGGCCCGCCGGTAGCGGTCTTCTCTGGTAAGCACCCAAGCTTTACCCAATACGGGCAGGAATTGGAGCCGTGAGAGTTCCCATGGCACCTTCACGTCAGAGCCGTCGTGACGCACGGGTTTGAGCAACT
>QIAS01000510.1:0-236 GCA_003225615.1 Acidobacteriota bacterium
AACACGTTCGGGCTGGCGGAGTCGGAGGTCCGGGGCAAGCCGCTCAAAGAATGTGGCATCAAGTGGCTTCACCCGGACATCGCCGGGGAAATCGAATCGTGGTTGCGAGGGGAACAGTCTTCGCGGCGCGACAATGTGCCTTTTGAAAAGGCGGGGACGAGGCGCTTTCTGGGGATCACGATCAGCCGTGTCAACTTTCCCGATGAAAAAGGGGCGGGATTGTTGATCACGGGCGC
>QIAS01000510.1:540-2254 GCA_003225615.1 Acidobacteriota bacterium
GCCATCGACCAGTCGCTGGAAGGAGTCCAGCGCGTGGCAAAGATTGTTCGCGCCATGAAAGAGTTCTCACACCCGGGATCCGAAGAGAAGCACGCGATTGATATCAACCGCGCCATCGAAACCACGGTCACGGTAGCGCGTAATGAATGGAAATACGTAGCCGACGTTCAGACGAACTTCGATTCGACATTGCCCATGGTCCCCTGTTTAGCGGGCGAGTTCAACCAGGCAATCCTTAATCTGCTGATCAATGCTGCTCATGCCATCCACGACATGGTGGGGGACGGCTCGAAAGGAAAGGGCACCATAACAATAGAGACGAAGCGGGAAGGCGATTGGGCGGAGATTCGAATCAAGGACACGGGTACCGGGATTCCGGAAGCTATTCGTGGGCGCATCTTCGAGCCTTTCTTTACTACCAAGGATGTCGGCAAAGGAACGGGTCAGGGACTGACCCTGGCACACTCTCTGATCGTGAAGAAGCACGGCGGCCAGATATGGTTTGAGAGCGAAGTGGGCAAGGGCACCACGTTTTTCCTGCGTCTGCCCATCGCGCCAGCAGAGCAGGCGGAGAGCTGACATGCAGAAGCGAATTCTTTTTGTGGACGATGAGCCCAATCTGCTGGCTGGCCTGCGGCGCAGCCTTTACTCGATGCGCGAGGAGTGGGTTATGGAATTCGCCGCCAGCGGCCCGGACGCGCTGGCCGCTATGGAGCGTCAGCCCTTCGATGTGGTGGTCACAGACATGAGAATGCCGGGCATGGACGGAGCGCAACTGCTGAATGAGGTAAGGCAGCGGTTTCCGCAGACGGTCCGGATGGTGTTGTCTGGGCAATGTGACCGTGAAACCATTCTCAACTCGGTCGGGCCTACCCATCAGTATCTTTCCAAACCATGTGATGCCGAGCAACTCAGGTCAAAAATTGGGCAAGCTTTCGCGTTGAGGGATCTGCTGGAAAATCCCGTGGTGCAGAAGGTGGTTTCACAACTGAAAGACATACCCAGCCTACCGGCGTTGTACCAGCAAATCTTGGAGGAATTGCGCTCTCGGGATCCGTCGCCCGCTGAGGTGGGCAAGTTGATTGCAAAAGACATGGGCATGACTGCCAAGACTCTGCAGTTGGTCAATTCGGCGTTTTTTGGCTTGCGGTGTCATGTCTCGAATCCGGTTCAAGCGGCAAACCTTCTAGGCCTCGATACGATCAGGGGACTGGTCCTCTCCACCCACATCTTTTCCCAGATCGAAAATGATTTGCTCAACGAAGTTGATGGCCATCACCTGTGGGACCACAGCATCGCGGTCAGCGGTTTCGCGAAGGCGATCGCAGCCGTGGAACGTGCCAGGCAGCAAGTCATAGATGACTCGCTTACGGCTGGTTTGTTGCACGACATCGGAAAACTTATATTGGCGTCCGCCTTTAGCGCCCAGTACAAGTCGATTCTGGGTGTTGCCGCCGAAAGGAAGATAGGCATTTGGGCGGCGGAACGTGAAGTGCTCGGGTGCAGCCATGCCGAGATAGGCGGTTACCTGCTGGGTATTTGGGGATTGCCTCATTCCATTGTGGAGGCGGTGGCCTGGCATCATCGACCTTCCGACGGTCCGGTGACTGGGTTCTCCCCTGTTTTGGCGGTGCATGCTGCCTGCTTTTACGACGCGCAAGTCCGACCCTCGCCTCTTCTTGGTCCGGCGGTGATGGATCAGGCCTATCTCGCT
>QIAS01000511.1:0-1970 GCA_003225615.1 Acidobacteriota bacterium
GGGGATCATGCTGCCCGTAGCCGCGCAGGCCAATGCCCTCCTTCAGGTGGTCCATGCTGAGGAGATGGTCTTTCCACTGTTGGTCGAGCACGCTGAGCATGATCATGCGCTCGTGATAGCGCATGGCATCGGCGCCGATTACTTTTTCTTTCGCATCGTAGCGTTCCTTCAATTTGTCGAAAATAGCGTCGCCGAGTTCCTGGCGGTTGAGATTCTCAGGCTTGACGCCCTCAGCCAGGATGTCGACACCAAAGCGCGTGAAGATCGCATCTTTCAGAGCCTTGATATCCCAGTCATCAACGTGGACCTTGGGCGGGCAGTACTGGTCCATGAGATCGCTGAGAATGCCTGCAACATAATCTTCAAGAATGATTTCTTTCTGATCGACTCCTTCAAGCAATTGGCGGCGCAGGCCATAAACTGCTTCGCGTTGCTTGTTCATTACGTCGTCGTATTCGAGAACATGTTTGCGGGCTTCGAAGTTCTGGGATTCGACGGCCTTCTGGGCAGCTTCGATTCGCCGGGTGATCAGGCGCGACTCGATGGGAATGCCTTCTTCCATGCCCAGCCGCTGTAGCAGGTTCGAGACCCACTCTTTGGCGAAGATGCGCATCAGGTCGTCTTCGAGCGAGAGATAGAAGCGCGAGGAACCGGGATCGCCCTGGCGTCCGGCGCGGCCGCGGAGCTGGTTATCAATGCGGCGGGCCTCGTGACGTTCGGTGCCGAAGATGTGCAAGCCTCCGAGGGCGGTGACTTCGTCGTGCTCTTTGTCAGTCTGCTCCTTGTAGCGCTTGAAGATTTCGTTCCACTGCTCGGTGGGAACTACAAACTCATTGCCGGCGTAATACCAGACCGTGCTTTTGCCATCGTCAACTTTGGTGTCAATCTTTCCCTGGGCGGCACGCAGCGGTTGCGCGAGCCCTTTCTTGACGCATTCCTGCTTGGCCATGAACTCAGGGTTGCCGCCAAGCAAAATGTCGGTACCGCGGCCAGCCATGTTGGTGGCGATGGTGATTGCGCCTTTGCGACCGGCCTGAGCCACGATTTCCGCTTCCTTTTCGTGGTACTTGGCGTTGAGCACAACGTGATTCTTCATGCCCTTCTTCATCAGCAACTCAGAGAGCCGCTCTGACTTTTCTACCGAGGTTGTGCCCACCAGCACCGGCTGCCCCGTCTTGGCCAGTCTTTGGATTTCATCGGCTGCCGCAAAATACTTTTCCTTCTCGGTCCGATAGACGATGTCGGGATTCTCTTTGCGCAGCAAGGTTTTGTTGGTTGGAATTACGACGACTTCAAGCCGATAGATTTTGTCGAACTCGGGCGCTTCCGTTTCGGCGGTACCCGTCATGCCGGCCAGCTTTTTGTACATGCGGAAGTAATTCTGGAAGGTGATGGTCGCGAGTGTCTGATTCTCGCGCTCGATCTTGACATTCTCTTTGGCTTCGATGGCCTGGTGCAGGCCGTCAGACCAGCGGCGCCCGGGCATGAGGCGTCCGGTGAACTCATCGACGATTAGGACTTCGCCGTCTTTCACCACGTACTCGACGTCTCGGCGGTAGAGGGCGTGTGCTTTGACCGCGGTCTCGACGTGGTGCTTGAGATCCCAGTTTTCCGGGTCGGCGATGTTGCCGATGCCGAGCATCTGCTCGACTTTTTCCCAGCCCTGGTCGGTGACGGTTATGGTTTTGTGCTTCTCATCTACCGTGAAGTCGCCGGTGTACTGCTTGGGCTCACCTTGGGGAACGTCAATTTCCTCGCCCTTCTGGAGCTTGGGGATGATCCGGTTGACCTTGTAATACTTGTCAGTGGACTCTTCGCTGGCTCCGGAAATGATGAGCGGGGTGCGGGCTTCGTCGATGAGGATGGAATCAACTTCGTCGACGATAGCGAAATTGTGGCCACGCTGCACGCAGTCCTTGACGTCGAACTTCATGTTGTCGCGCAGGTAGTCGAAGCCGAACTCGTTGTTG
>QIAS01000511.1:1979-2538 GCA_003225615.1 Acidobacteriota bacterium
GCTTCGCGGCGCTCGTCGTCATCGAGCTCGTGGACAATTACGCCGACGGTCAGGCCCAGAAAACGGTAGAGCTGGCCCATCCATTCGGAGTCGCGCTTGGCCAGATAGTCATTGACGGTAACCACGTGCACGCCACGGCCGCTGAGGGCGTTCAGGTAGACCGGCAGGGTGGCGACCAGCGTTTTTCCTTCGCCGGTCTTCATTTCGGAGATTCTGCCTTCGTGCAGAACCATGCCTCCGATGAGCTGCACGTCAAAGTGCCGCATGTTCAGAACGCGACGGCCGGCTTCGCGGACCACGGCAAAGGCTTCTACCAGGATTTCGTCGAGGACTTCTTTGAGGGCGGCCTGGCGCTCGGTGTCGAGTTCCTTGAGGCGGTCGAGATCGGCTTCGGGCTCATCGGGAACGCGGCTGAGGCGCTCCTGGATCTTCTTGCGGAACTCGTCGGTCTTGGCGCGGAGTTCGGCGTCGGTGAGCTTCTGCGTCTCCGGCTCAAGCGCATTGATGGCCTCTACTTGCGGCATCAGACGCTTGATTTCGCGTTCGTTCTTGGTCCCGA
>QIAS01000512.1:0-3425 GCA_003225615.1 Acidobacteriota bacterium
AGTTCAATCCCTGCCTCGGCAGCGGCCTTCTGTGCAGCCAGCAACCTCTTCTGCTGCTCAGCCTTCGCCAGAGCCTCAGCAGGCGTAGCACCAGCAGCCAGTCGCTTGCGTTCGCCATCCTGCAAGAAATCGATATAATAGCGGCCATCCAGATCGAGTTTCTGCCCATTTACGATGACCCGCCGCGCGTTCTCGGTCACAGGGCAGAAGCGCCAGCCCTTGCCGTCCAATTTCACACGTTTGGTGATGTTCACTGCCATGGGTACCTCCCTGTCGAATTTCTTTTGCCAAATTGTTGTAGCCAAGCACACTTCTGCCGATGGCGTACGCCCCGAACCACAGATTTTTGGAAGAGTCGGGCGGGAGATGCCCGAAAGATGTATACACGTCAGTATACACGATTATTGGGAAATTCAGAACCCCCGTAAATACTGGCGATGATGGGAATCTGGCGTCGAACCCACGTTACCCTTTCGAGTAAACACGCTTTCCAAGCGTGCGCCTTCAGCCACTCGGCCATCTCTCCGCTTGCGTTGATCCGTTTGCGGAAGACTCGTTAAGCAGGTATGTGCAGCCAGGCTTTGGCAGGCACAAGGGGCTCTTCGATTCTATGAGGGGCAGAGTGGAATCGCAACTTCCCCGATCTCCTGGCGGAGTAATCGCTTGATGCCGGACATACTTGTCACTGCGAGAAAGCGACGAAATGCGGACTCGAGATTTGAGGCAATCCTCCTCTGGATTACCTCCGGCCTAGCGCGACAGTTTTACCTTGGCGCGTTTCGCCTTTTTGCCGGCCGACGAGTGGCCGTCCCGGCTCGCACCGGAATGCCCGTTCCGGCTCGCCAGCATTGAAACGCGCCGAATTTCCACTTCCAGCGCTTTGGCGATGGTTTCTGATTCTCGTTCTCCTCGCGCGACCCGGCTCACATACGATGGGTCAATTCTTAGTTTGCGGGCTACCCGGCTGTACAGCCCCCTAAACAGAGAAGGGAGGCTATAGGGGGTCGCATTGCCATCCCCATTAGCGCTATGGTTCATGATGCCCTCCAATTGTACGCGATGCTGCATCAGGCAAAAATCGTGACAACCTAACTTGCATGTTATAGCTTCTCTGTTAAAGAAGCAACAACAACCGAAGGGTAAGGGGAAATAGTTCCAAAGCGGTACGTGAGGCTCGCGACTTATATTCTGCCCGGCTAGTCGCCTTCCTCTTCTCCTTTGTGCAGATGCTGCGCCAGGTAGTTCTCGATTCCCATCTCGTCGATCGCGTGCAACTGGCCTTCCAGCCAGTCGATGTGGTGTTCTTCGTCTAGCAGAATTTTCTCCAGCAATTCCCGTGAACCGTTATCGCCGGCCTGCACACAGGTCTGAATTCCCGAGTTCAAGCGCTTCACCGCTTCATACTCCAGGTTCAGATCGTTCTGCAGTTGCCCCTTCACCGTCTGTCCAATATTGATCTTGAAGTAGTCGCTCATATTCGGAGTGCCGTCCAGCAGCAAAATACGCTCCATGAGTTTTTCCGCGTGCTGCATCTCTTCAATGGACTCAGCCCGCGTGTGCTGCGCCATCCGTTCGTAGCCCCAGTTCTCGCACATCTCGGCATGCAAAAAATATTGGTTGATGGCTGTCAGTTCAGCTTTAAGAACCTGCCTTTCACAGGATCCTCTCATTTGTGTACGATTTGAATTCACTATTCTGCACTCAGCCAAATTCGAAGTCGGCAGAATTTGCCGTGCTTGCCTCTCTGAATATCCGCCGGGCTGAGCACTTGTAAACTCGCTGAAAAAATATAGTCTGGATTCGGCCCAACGGCAACCGCGGCATGCGCTGGATATTTTCCATTGACCGCCCAACCGCCGCTCGCCAATTGGCGAAAGGGCAAGGGTCCCGAGGAGGTTGTGGCCGTAGCCGGGCGGTTTGGTTCGAGAAACTGGAGTGTGAAGGTCAGGTGCTCGTCTTGTTTCGGTGTAACGCTCGGCGGGTGATGGGTCAGCACGAAAATCGGCACTTGGAATGGTAGTTGCCGACGTACGAGTCGGGGTCCCCCATCTCGAATGTCCTTCTCCCCATGAGGACTGCACCAGTCTGCTCGATAGCGTCCTTCATGTAAGCGGTGTATCTCAGCGCCGCCAAGTCGGGATAGAGGCGACCTGCGTTGCCATTTTGATCGGCTACAAACCCGTCAAGCGAGATGGTCATCCCGACGATTACTTTTGCCAATGGTGCCTCCGTGTCCGATTATGTCGATCCGTCATTTCAAGATTAGCTCCGGAAATCGGGTAACAGGATTGTGCCGGGCAGAAGGCCTGATCTTGAAACTGGTGTGTCTCAATGGACGAAATCAGGTGGATTTCACAATTAACCCCCATTGCTTGTGAAATGGGAATTGTGCAACAGTTACGGTCCTGCAAATGATTTCCGGCAGGTCTTCTCCCTCGCAAGGTGTCTAGGATCATCAGTTTCGGATGGTGACCGGTATATCAGGAAAAACCGCGACATTGCCGCTGGTATCAATAGCCCTCACCTCCATGGTGTGACTGCCATCAGCGTATTTGGTGGTGTCGAGCGAAAAGCTGTAGGCGATCGCTGACGGAGCATGTGGCCAATCACTGGCGACGTCGGGCCGAGATCCACCGTAAGTCGCAGTTCCGGCCAGTACGCCATCGATGTAGATAACTACTTTCGAAACCGCTGTATCATCGAATGCCCATCCGGCCACGCTGGTGGTGCCGGAAAGTTGCGCGCTCGGAGCGGGGGTGTCCACTGATCCAATGGGAGTAAATAGATCCCTCTTGGGGAGAGTATTGTGCAGGTCATAAATCACTTGGCGGGCATGCTTGTAGTCTCCGGCAACCAGGTACACGTCTCCTTCAAGAACGCTGTTGGGGCCAAAGCTGAAATAGGTTCGAGGAGCAAAGTAGTCGGTGCCGAAGCCGAATGGGCCGGAATCTCCGGCGGCGGCAAAACCACCGATGTAGGGCGCCATGCCGGGGACGAAGACGGTCAGCCCATTGTCGCTGCTGTCAACGTAGGCTCCCCACTGCTCGCTGGCATACAGCGTCGGACCGAACAGCGGCAGTTGTGGCATGCTGACGGATGTGAGTGGAGCATTGGTCCAGGGAGTTGTGCTGCTGTCGCTGAAAAATCTATCGAACCCGAGGTTCACGTAAACCGCAGGAAACTCCTGAATACTGTTGGTGTGCTGGTCGGAACCAAAATGAGTGACTTTGTAATGTACCTTGAAGGTGAACGCATGATCACTGACGGCGGTGATTGTGGCTTCTACGTAAACGTCGCCGACCACCGGCTGCCCTGGACCTCCACCCTTGTCGTCAGGGTTCCATTGGACGGGCTGAGCTTTGATGTAGAGTGAGTCGGGACTAACGGTCTGCGCCAGCACCGGGCTTCCCTGATCGTATTTGTCA
>QIAS01000512.1:3589-5450 GCA_003225615.1 Acidobacteriota bacterium
ATACGTGAGGTATCCGTGCCGGAGTCAGATTCGAGATAAAGTATGGACCCATTCTGATAGGTGAGCACGTTGACGATCGGCTCAGTTGTCAGCAGAATTTGCGTGCTGTGCGAAATAGCTCCGCTCGTCCCCGAGATTGTGATTTGAAAAATTCCATTGGCGGCGGCTCCGGAGACCGAAAAGGTTACCGATTGGCTCCCTCCAGCTTGAACGGCGAAGGAGGAACCGAGAGACGCGTTCACCCCCGAGGGCAGCCCCTGCAGCGTGACATCGACCGAACCCCTGAACCCATTCTGCGGCGCCACGGAGACGGTCACCGCGGAACTAGTGTGACCTATTACCGCAGAAGCCGAAACTGGCGAAGCCCTCAAACTAAAATCCTGCACCGGTGGCGGTGCTGGGCTACTTCCTCCGCATGCTGCCAATGCCAGCGAGAGCGCCAGTGTGGCCACTGACTCAGAAATTGCGCTCGAAGTGAACCGGGTATTCATCAGTAGACCTGTCCGGGCAACTAGCAAACGCAATATCTCTATATAACTAAGGGGCTATCCCTGTCGACAGGGTTGTTGACAAAATCAGGCGATTAGACTCAGAACCCCTCAATGAGTGCTATCGCGATATTTCGTCATTTAGCCCACTCTGGTTCAGCGAGACGGCCAATGCCATGCTGGAACACTGAGTTCGTTTGCACCTACAACCGCCGTCTCACCAAATCGTTTCTCCAGCATGATCGAATTGCAGTCGCCCCGCTGGGCAAGTGCAGAGATTAGCGGCATGGAATGGGTAACAACGACGATTTGTGAACGCTCGGATGCCCGCGCGATCAATCGTGCCAAAGGTGCAATCAAATCTGGATGCAGGCTCGTTTCTGGCTCGTTGAGTACCATCAGTGCTGGCGGCCTCGGAGTTAGGAGAGCCGCGACGAGAAGCAAGTAGCGAAGCGTACCGTCAGACAACTCCGCCGCGCTCAGAGGACGCAACAGCCCGTGCTGTAGCGAAAACCAGCCCGAGTTGTTCTCAACGTCCAGCGAGCTTCCGGGAAAAGCGTCCTCCACGGCTGCCGTGAGAGCTGCATCGTCGCCAATTTCTCGAATGGTCTCGATAGCTGCCGCTAGGTCAACGCCATCATTGGCAAGAACCGGAGTGCGCGTGCCTATCTGAGCGGAGCGGGCCGGAGCATCGGAATCCGTTCGAAAGTGATCGTAGAAGCGCCATGCGCGAATCGACTCACGGAGCGTCAGCATCTCGGGAGTGTTTCGCGGATCGGCCACATGGGTCATCATGGTGTCGAACGGCGAGAGGCTATGGGTCACAACAAGCCATTCGTCCTGCTCAGAACGGGCGCGAACGACACAGGACTCACGTTCTGCTAAGAGCGTCGAAGGCCGCATCAGTGGGCCATGCCAGACGCATTCTCGTTTGATCTCAGGATCAAGGCTGAACGCCGATTTTCCCGGCGGCGGCAGACCCAAATCAATTAAGTAGCCGAACTCTTCGCTGGCAAACCCGAGACGAAGACTCACGGACTTCTGCCGTACCGTACTCTGTACCGGATAATCTCCACGCTGGACAGCCCGCGAAGTCACTTCTGGCCCTGCCCACAACGTGGACTGGAGGCCGCCCTCACGCGCCAGCGACCAAACCACACGCCCTTGGGCTGTATCAGCGACAAGGCGCAGTGCGCGATAGACATTGGACTTCCCGCTTCCATTTGCGCCCGTGATCACGTTGAGGCGTTGAATGGGAAGCACAAGGTTTCGCAAGGAACGATAGTTCGAAACTGCAAGTGCTGTAAGCATGTTGAAAGGCGCTTGAATCCAGTAGTTTACGTGAAAAGGCGCAGCCTCCTAGCCCCGCAAAT
>QIAS01000512.1:5524-7190 GCA_003225615.1 Acidobacteriota bacterium
TTGAAGCTGTGTAACCGTCATGGTAGGTTCGTCAGTTGGGGCACTGAGAACTTCGAACTCGTAACCGGCTAGCTCGCAATCTGGAGGTTGCCCGTGAAGATATGCCTCAACGTACCTCGCTCGCGTGAAAGCGTCATGATGGATAAATGCTGGGCCGGTCTGTTCGTCTCCTGGTTGACACAGCCAGATTTTGAAACGAACGCGATCCCCAGATTCTAGTCGACCATCGCT
Source organism: Acidobacteriota bacterium (assembly GCA_003225615.1). GTDB lineage: Bacteria > Acidobacteriota > Terriglobia > Terriglobales > Acidobacteriaceae > QIAS01. The sequence goes on from QIAS01000512.1 coordinate 5,756, forward strand.
CCGAAAAACCCGAACTACCTGCCCACCGAGAAAAATGTCGCTCGGGATTCTGAGGGGTTCTTCCTTTTTCTCCAGATGAAATTGAACATGGAATGGCGCTCTCATGCGCCACTGAATACGGCCTCCTAAACTAATCGCCATGCGCTGAGAACTGAAGTTCGCGAGATTAGACCATGTGCTGCGCCGTCAAACAACTTGAATTTAGCAGCCTCGGGCGGGCGCTGTTCCGAAGACGACGCCAATAGGAAGGAGAAAAGCCCGTGTTTCCGAAGCGTGCTTTTAGTCAGGAACAATGGGATCAATTCCTCTCCTTGCTCCGACAGCATGTGCCTGTTTGGGACGGAACGAATAGAGGTATCTCCTTGCTTCGACCACAGTAGCGGTCATAGTCTAGCGATGCTTCAACCCAGCAACGCATCAACGATGGCTACGACGTGAATCGCGGTCGTGTCGAGAAACTCGATGCCCGTCTCGCCGGAGTCGCGCAATAGCAATGGGAGCTCTGTGCCCGCTAAGATTAACGCTTCCACACCGTCTTCGGCTTTCATCCGGTGTGCGATACGCAGAATTTCCATCCTTGTTTCCGGCAGGAATTGATTCTTCAGCAGCTCACCGATGTACTTCCTGTGAATGAATTCCCGCTCTGACTCTTTCGGCAGGACCAGGGCGATTCCTGCCCGCTGGAATTCCTTCGGGTAGAAGCTCGCTCCCATGGTAAATCCGGTTCCAAACAGGCCAACTTTCTTCAGCCCGAGCGCCCTTGCACAATCAGAGGTGGCGCGCACGATGCTGACAAGGGGGATAGCTGACCGGCGCTGAACCTCGTCGAACACCAGGTGCGGGGTGTTCGCGCCAATGAAACCAAGGTCTGCGCCTGCACGCACCAGCACTTCCACCCCGCTGGCAAGATAATCGGTCAGCTCGTCAAGGTGCCCTGCATCGAGCATCGTGATGCCCTTATCGACGTCCAGGCTATTGATAACGACATGCGGATATCCCCCATCGGGTCGCCGGGCGCGATAGCGTGCGATGATGGAGCGATAGTAGTCGATAGTGGACTCAGGCCCAAGCCCGCCGATCATGCCTATGGTTCGCATGTTATGGGGAACAGATGCATGCCGGGCAGTGTAGGATTCGGCTAGAAACACCTACCACACTGGACCACAGGGCATAGTGCTACGGCTCCCGGAGCGTGTCAGCTGTTGTAATCAGTGTTTACCTGACGATTCGCGGTCAATCCAACAACCGCCGCTGAATGGCACTAGAGCACTATACTGACTCCCTGTGAACCCAAAGTACCGACCGGCGATCATCATCGGAATGGTGTTTGTCCTGATGGCCCCGTACCTTGGTTTCGTGATGTACTACTCTCAGCGGTTTCCACCTAATCACTGGCCTTCCTGGTTCACCAACACCATTCTCGTCTGGTTCACTG
>QIAS01000512.1:7383-7646 GCA_003225615.1 Acidobacteriota bacterium
TTTTGTTTTTCATCGGCCTCTTTGGTTGGGGGATATATCGAGCTAAACGTGGGAGCGCATGAGCCGATTCAACTGTTCCAATCAGGCGTTTGCACAAGTTGAGAAATCCCGGCTTGCCCGGGCGAGTCCCACCTCTGTGAATCTGAATGCTGGGTGCTAAGTGCTAAGTGCTGAGTGCTGAAGGCCGCCACTGCCGCCTATGAGGTCTTATCTGGCAGCACACCAGGTGGAAGAGAAGCTGCATTCGCCGACCCATTCGTCCC
>QIAS01000500.1:0-1594 GCA_003225615.1 Acidobacteriota bacterium
AATCCGATCGCTTCAACACCAATCGTCCTGATCTGTGCCCAGCACTGCGTTGGAAAGGCCAGTTTATTCTGGCCGAGCCCGACCCGACTGTTCCCCGTTCCAACGATGGCCTGTTCTGGTGCCTGCACACGCAGACCTGCATCGGCCCGGATGGAGAACTGGCCGAGCCGGGAAATTGCCATTCGAAAAAACGTGCTTGCCACGGCACCGGGAAGTGCGGGTGAGCTGAGCAGCTATGTCGCGCGGCCGGGTATGCTTGCGATGTTTCGAAAGAAAGTGCCGCCCGCTGGGCTAATGAATAGTGCCCCTTTTGAGGCTGTACTTGCCATTTTCGAATATCTATTGCAGCTTTGCGTACTCTTCCTTCGCTTGCTTCAGCAGCGGAATATCCGGGTCCGCATCTTTCCATGCAGCCAGGAAATTCTGGTATTCAATTCGGCTCTGCGCGTTATTGCTTTGCAGTGCATAGGCCCTGGCGAGCCCCAGATGAGCCAATAAGACAGCTGGGTCAAGTGCAAACGCGGCACGATGATCCAAAATTCTCTGGAATGTTTCCACCGCCTCTTTTCCCTGCTGCGCTCGCAGGCTGGCAAGGCCTCGAGCATAGAGTATGCCCGCATCAGCGCGCGCGTATACCATGGCGCCGTCCAGGAGATCGATCGCTTGTTTGGGACGGTTGTTGTTCATCTCCACTATAGCTTTGGTAGCGGGTACGTTCACATTTTGCACGATGGTGTCATAGGGACGCTGGTCGGCAAGATCACTGATCAGCTTGAGCGCCCGCTGGTCCTCTCCGGCCACAGCCAAAGCGATGGCTGCAGTCGCCACGGCTTTGTGGCTGTGCGAGCTCTTTATTACAAAATCGGCGTCCTCGATTGCCAAGGGACGCAGACCCACCGCCGCCTCCATAATGGCTTGTTGAGCTCGGCCGGACGCGACGGATTCCTTGAGGCCAGTTCTCTGCGCCATTTCCTCCGCCTTGCTCTCGAGGGCGCGTGCCGCGCGGAAGTGTCCCTCCCAGACCGCCATTGGCACCTGGATTTGTGCCACAACGAATTCGCCCTGCGGACCGCCGGCCTGGGTCACTTGCAGTTCGTGATCAAGGGCAGCCTTGTCGTTCTGTATCCAGGCAAACACCGCTAAATATGCATGAACCTCAGAATTGTTTGGAGCCCTTTGCAAGCCTGCATTGAGCGATGCTTTGGCTTCATCCAGCCGATTGAGTCCCGCGTAGGCGAACGCCATGTTGGAGTAGCTGCTCAAGCTGTCTGGATCCAGTTCCACGGCTTTTCTGGCGTTGTCTAACGCATTCTCGTACTGCCCGAGTTGGTTATATTCATTGGCTAAGTTGTTGTACGGGATCATGTCCCGCGGATAGGTCTGCTTGTATAGCTCCAAAGCGGCGATGCCTTTATCAAGCTGTCCGGAGTCGGCATAATAGTGCGAGGCGATGTATAGCTTTTCGCGCTCGCTGGCCCGGTCGCGGAGTTCGAATGCCTTCTTGCGGTATTGCTCAGAAAGCTCGGTTTGGCCGAGGTTGTTGTAGACGGCTCCCAGGCGAGCGTAGGCCATGGCGAAGTTGGGATCGAGTTCG
>QIAS01000500.1:1669-2991 GCA_003225615.1 Acidobacteriota bacterium
CCAGAGTCAGCGCCTTATGAGCATCCAGCGACGAAGTGGTAGCTTCCGATAACGGTTTGTCGTATTTCTGGACCGAGCCCAGCGACTCGCCCAACTTGCTGCGCAGGCTGGAACTGGCCTTGTGCAAGGCATTGAGCACCTGCTCTTTGCTGTTCGCCTCCGCTTGCTGGCGTGCCAAGGCGTCGCCGTTCGCTGCGTTAATCGCATCCAGCGTGATCACATATTGACTGCCCAGGTTAGCAATCGACCCCGTCAGCATGGCTTTGATTCCGCTGCGCTGGCAGATCTCGCGCCCAATCTCGGTGGTCACCCGTTCCTCCGGCGAACGTCCCATGAACTGCAACGTTTGCCGCACCTTTTGGTCGGGCACCACGTTCAGGTAAGGCGACTGGGTGAGGTCGACGGCCAGTGCTTTTTTCAGCGTGCCGTCGAAAACCGGATCCGCCGTGGTGTTAACGAAATCGGTGACCAGAATGGCGTCCTTTTCAGTCAATGCTCGTGAGCGATGCGAAAAGAGAAACACCGCTGCGGCCACCAGCGCAGCCAGCAGCGCGACCGCCGCAATCACTTTGCCCAACTTAGACGATGTCGCTGCTGGGCGCCGGCTGCTCGACGAAGTTGCCGCTGCGATCGTCCCAGATTCCGTGTCGCGCTTCAGACGTTTCAGGTCGGCGCGCACCTCGGCTGCGCTCTGATAACGCAGGTCGCAGTCTTTCTCCAAGAGCTTGTTGATGATCTCTTCTAATTTCGTTGGGACATCGGGATTCAGCCGGACGGGCGCGACCGGCGCGCGATTCAGGATGGCTTCGAAGATTACGGCTGAAGTGTCGCCGCGAAACGGCAGTTCGCCGGTGGCCATCTCATAGAGCACGGCGCCGAAAGAAAACAAATCCGAGCGCGCGTCCAGATCCTTGCCGCGAGCCTGCTCCGGGGACATGTAAGCGACGGTACCGACCGTTGAGCCGGGACTGGTGAGAGCGTCATCCAGGGTCGCGGCCGTAGCCAGCGTGGTGTTCCCCAAGACAGCCTGTGGCTTCAGCGCGTGCTTCGCCAAACCAAAGTCCAGGATCTTAGCCTGCTTGCGGTTGGTGACAAAGATGTTTGCCGGCTTAATGTCGCGATGAATGATGCCCTTGGCGTGAGCCGCGTCCAAAGCGTCGGCGATCTGAATCGCCAAACCCACCAACTCCTCAATTTCTATCGCGTGGCCGTGGATGCGATGCTTCAGGGTCTCGCCTTCGAGAAGCTCCATGGCGATGAAATGCCGGCCATCAGACTGCCCAATCTCGTAAATCGTGCAGATATTGGGATGGTTCAGTGCC
>QIAS01000501.1:0-534 GCA_003225615.1 Acidobacteriota bacterium
AAAACGGAACCCATGCCAATACCCAGACGGTCCAAGCGATTTTGAGCCATCGGGGCAGACGCATGCCGGCCATTGTAGCTACGCCGCCGCGAAATGCCAGCCTGTAGGCCGTTTTGCAGGGGCCTCGCATGGACGCCGGATTACTACCGTAACTTGCTGGGACCAATTAGGTTACCTACGATGACTCCATGGGTTACCAAGCGCTATTGTTCTGCCCGGACGAGAAGAACGCCCGTGTGGTCACACAAGTCTTGACCGAATTGGACTTTAGCGTGGAACAAGCCGCCGAGCCTTTCGCTGCGGTTAAGAAGCTGATGGCGCAGCACTTCGACGCCATTGTGGTGGACTGCGAAAACGAGCAGAACGCCAGCCTGTTATTCCGAAGCGCGCGAAATTCAAACTCAAACCAGTCGTCGCTCGCTGTAGCAGTCGTCGAAGGTCAGGCGGGAGTGGCCAAAGCATTCCGCATCGGCGCTAATCTAGTTTTAACCAAGCCCATCAACCTGGAACAGTCCAAGGGCACGCTGCGAGTGG
>QIAS01000501.1:658-4597 GCA_003225615.1 Acidobacteriota bacterium
CTACGCCCGTGCCTTCTGCTCCCGGAGTAGCCTCTGGAATGAATCCAGCGTTAGCTGATAGCGCGGATGCCGCTGCGTCCGTAAGGAAAGAGACACACCCGTTTCCTTCTTCAGGGGCAGGGCCCGCCTTCACGCAACCTGGCGGGGGGGCCGAGAATTCTCCCTGGCAGCCGGTCGCGAAGGAAAAAGTGCAGCTGACAGCGTCGAACCCGCCTTTCATGTCCACTGTTTCTCGTGGACAGAGCGCAGGGACCGCGGTGGCGCCCGGCAGAGAATTACCGAGTTCGCTCCTGGCGGCATCGGACACAGCATCGCCCACGCAGTTGACTGCGCCGGGCTTTTCGATTTTGGACACGGAAGATGATGACCGCGCTTCGAGCGCTAGTAAGAAAATTATTCTGCTCGCCATAGCTGCCATTCTGATTGTGGCGGTTGCGGGGTACTTCGGCTACCGACACGGTAACAAAGATCAGAAGCCTGCAGTCTCGACGGAACCTGAAGGTCAGAACTCGTCTGCTCCGTCCAACACGGCGCCTGCGCGGACACCGAAGCTCAAGAATGAATCGCCGGGTACTCCAGCAGCGCAGCAACCAGCATCGCACGCCAGCGCATCAGCAACGAAACCGAGTCCGTCAATGAAAACGATGGAGCCCATTGTCGACGACACCACGGTCACCCTCCCGCAGGTCGCGCCAATGAAGGTGAAGTCCGATGTCGGCCGCCCTGCCAAGGCGCCACTATCCGAGCAGCCTGCGCCGCCCGCGCCCGCACTGAGCATTGGCAATAGCAATCCCGATGAAAAAGCCTTGTCGAGTATTGTGGCTTCGACACCGGTAAGTGTTCCGCAACCTGTTCCGGAAGCCGCTCCGCAAGTCCTGAACATCTCACAAGGCGTCACACAGGGCATGGTAATCAAGAAAGTGCAGCCGGTTTATCCGCCGCAAGCGCTCACCCTGCGAGTGCAGGGAGCCGTTCAACTGCAAGCGACAATAGGCAAGGACGGCAGCATCACTCATGTAAAAACGATCAACGGCGACAGCATGCTTTCCCGTGCAGCCATGGATGCAGTCCGCCAATGGAAGTACAAGCCCTATTACCTAAACGACGAGCCAGTAGAAATACAGACCCAGATAACCGTGGTCTTCAAGCTGCCCAATTAAGAGGGTTGCAGCAACGGCCCAGTGCAGCCGCGCAGGCGCGACCGTCGTCCTTTTCAAGCAGAGCGGCGGAAGGTCTTTCCTCAATTCACATTGCGCGTAGATTTTTTTCTGCCTCCTGCCGTGGCTTCATTGAGGGTGCGAAACCTGTGATAGAGCGCGTGAAGATCCTCGCTCAGCAGGCGCACGATCTCCATACAAATGTCGCAATGGTCGCGCAGGAAGGCCATCAGCTTTTGGCGTTCGATGTAGGAAACTCTTGTCTGATCGGCAGCCTCGGCCGTTACCTTGTAGTCATGGCCGGAGACGCTTTCGCTGAGCCCGAGCACCGCGCCTGGTCCGGCAATCTCGAAAGGTTTCGCCCGCTTCCGCGAGGAGAGAAATACTCTGACCTCGCCCTGCTCCACGACATAGACACCTTCAGCAGGACAACCTTGCTGAAAGAGCCTGGCGCCCTTGGGAAAAACACGCACTGCCGTGATCGGAACAAGCGCCTGCCAGATTTCCAGACCCTTGTTTGGAGAATTGCTTGCCATGTCCTCACCTGTGGCTACTGGAATATCCCAAGTAGAACGGGTGATCTGTGATATCCATCACCGTTAAAAGTGATAGAAATTTGCGAAACACGGTGACGTGGCGAATGGAGAGACCCGTGGAAAGCGGGCTTTGCCGGGTAAAAGAGGGGAGGGGCTATTCGCGCTGCATAGTCTCGTCGAGAACCACCTTGCTTCCCTTTTCCACGTTGATGATGCGATGAATGGGTTTGTAACCGAACGCCGTAATATCAAGGATGTAATTGCCGGGACCAACCATGAACCGCCCCTTTGGGTTGGGTCTTGATGCTAACGGTGCCCATCCCCGACGCGTCGCCGCCGCCGAAGATCTTTTTGAATTTACCCACGGTCTTGATGTCATCTGCGTTGCCGAGTGGTCTAAGGGTGGGGGAAAAATGGTAGCTCTGTCCAGGCTGCAGGTTGGCGGTGGTAGTTTCATCCAGATAACCTTGCTTCCGCACCAGAACGAGGTGGCTTCCTTTCTCCACGCTGATCTGGGTAGGCGTGACCCGTCCCATATCTCTGCCGTCTACAAACACGGAGGCGCCCGCGGGTTCGCTACGTAGCGAAATGGTGCCTGCGGCGGCGGCAAGGTGGACCAGAACAACAGCCTTGCTTCCCGAGCCTACGTCTACCGCCCGCGTTTCCGCGGCATAGCCGTTCTTTGCGACGGTGACTGTGTGCCGGCCGGGGGCAAGTCCAGTAACGCTCAACGGGGTCACCCAGCTGGGATCGCCGCGCCCATCAACCTGCACTTGACCACCCTGCGGGTTGGAATCAATCGATAGTTGCCCGGGGACAATCGCGGGCCGAGCGGGAGTCCGCGCGATTTTGCGTTTTGAACGGGGCGTAACTACGGGCGCAACTTCAACAACCGGGGTTGCTTCCACCTGCGGAGCAGCCTCGGCAGGAGGCGTGACCTGCGCCGCGGGTTGCCGCGAAGATTGGCTGGCTACCGGAACGGAAGAAGCTGCCACCGGAGTGCCTTCATCATCGGCGTTTTGCGAGTGGATGCGGAATGCAAGTCCGACAGCGATGACCAGCACCAGTCCCACGGCGGCGGCGATGGAATACATCATCAGGCGCGGCGGGACACTCTTGATTTCGTTGATGGCCTGCTTGGCCACAACCCGGGGCTGAACTTTGGCCTTGACCGCCTCGGTTTTTCGAGACCCAAGACGAAGAGGCAATTCTGCTGCTTCGAGGGGTGCTGCGGGGGGCGCCGCGGGTGCAACATGAACTTCTTTGAGCGGCGGCATTTCTTCGAGATCGGAAAAACTGGCCGGCTTGCTTCCGGCTGCACCTTCACTCATCATCGGATCTACGGCGAATTTTCGTGGAGCTTCAGTTTCGGCTGGTGCCGCTGCCTGGCCCTGTACGGGCAGCTTGGGCGATGCCCCTTTGAACTGCACGCTGGGATCAAGCTGCGGCGCACGCGAACGGGCAGAAGGGCCTGTCGTAGTATTTCCTGCTGCCGCTGCGGCCGCTGCGCTCTTTAATGGCGGTTTGGGGCTTGCGGGTACTTGTTTCGCTGCCGATGCGGATTCAGCCTCAGGAACTGGCGAGGGCTGGCTCGTCGACTGGGATGCCGATTGTGTAGAAACTGCTGACTTGCAGCAACTTTGCCAGGCGATACAGCCGTGGCCGGCGGCGCACTGGTCTTGGGCGTAGGCGTGACCTTCTTGGGTGCAATCAACCCTTGCGGCGGAACGGTACCTTTTTTTGCCGCCTGCATACTAGCTTGCTTGCACTTTTCCAGCTCGGTAACCAGGAGTTGCCCATTCTGAAAGCGCTCGTCGCGGTTCTTGGACAGCGCCTTCATGATGAGATCGCTGACTGCCGGATGGATTTTCCGGTTGAGCTCCGCGGGAGGAACCGGATTCCCCGCTAGAATTTGCTGGCGCACAATCTCACTGCTCTCCCCCGCGAAAGCTTTCTGGTCGGTCACCATCTCGTACAAAATGGCGCCCCAGGAATATAAGTTCGAGCGCGCATCCAGCGCTTCTCCGCCGAGTTGTTCGGGTGCGGCGTAATACAAAATCGAAGGCACTTTGCCGGATGCGGGCGGATCGAGCAGCCCCATCTGGGATATTCCAAAACCTAAAATCTTGACCGTGCCGTCCCATTGCACCATCGCTTTCGCAGGTTCGAAACTGTGATGCATAACTCCATGCGAATGCGCGTGGTCGAGTCCGAGGCAGACCTGGCGGCTGATGTCGAGCAAGTCC
>QIAS01000501.1:4629-7057 GCA_003225615.1 Acidobacteriota bacterium
GGATATATTCCATAGCGGCGCAGAGGACGTTGTCGAGCTCGCCGGCGCCGTAGAGCTGCGCGATGTTGGGACTGTTCAAGCCGTTGATCGTCTCGGCTTCCGCTTCAACGCGCTCGACCAGCGCCTGGGCCTGTTCTGCCGACATCTCGAGCCGCAGTGTTTTCAGAGCTACTGTTTGCCCGTTGGTCGAATCGTTGGCCTTGTAAATAGCGCCTCGTTCCGACTTGGCGATTTCGCTCAGGAGTTCGAAACGGCCAATCTGTGTTGCCATTCTTCCTATCCTCGTGGAAACAAACCAGCATGCGCCGCACATGAAAAGCACACGGACGCTATGAGCAGGGAATCCGTGACTAGGATACTGCTGATGGTGAAAGGAAGAGAGTTACGAAGGTCACTCAAAACAAGCGACGTAGCGCGTGCCGCTGTCTTGAATTTCGCGTTCGCCTAGGGAACGGATGCCAACCAATCTTCCAGCAGTTTCCGCACCTTTGCGCCCTCGCGACGACGTCGCACGGCGTCCATGACTTGTATGTGGACGCGGGTGCTGTGTCCGCGAAAGCCTACCCAATACGGAATGTGAATTTCACCTGGAAACGGGACGGCTGAGATGTGCAAGCCGCGCAGGCGAAAGAAGCCACGCTGGAAAAGCAGGCGCCGATATTTGTCCACAATTAATTCCGTCGCGCGTGTCTCGTCGACAATCGCTGGAGGACAGTTGCGCGTCTCCAAGACAATCACCTCAGAGGAAGAAGGGACCTGGTCGAAGTGATAAGGATCGAGATTGCCGGTGACCGCGTCTAACGCCAGTAGTTGACGTTCCTGCCTGTCGGCATTAACCACTTCCAACTGGAAAAGTTTGAACGGTATATAAACGTCCCCAACCGAACGCAGCCGCCCAAAGAGCAGGTTGTAGGCAAGTTCCAGCGGCCCGCCGGGAGAGAACTGCTCAGTGGCCTCCTCGCGGGTGACATTCGGCGTTAGGGTGCGTATCCGTGACAAGAAGAATGCATCATCCTTGTTATCAACGATTCGCGCAAGCTCAGGGAGCGGCCATTTAGGGCGTCCTGACAAGCGTTGTCGGTTGTCGAGGTCTGCCTCAATGCTTTATGCTAGCGTGAATTGGTTAGCGCGGTTCCTCGGCCCGGTTTACTATCCATCCTCTCTGGAATGCACTTATGACCCTGACTCGCTTCGTCACAAAGAACGCCTTCCGCAACAAGCGCCGGAGTGCGTTGACGGTCGTCAGTATTGCTTTCTCGCTGCTTTTGCTGACTTTCATGATAACCGTCTGGCGAGCGTTTTATATCGACCAGGGGAGCGCCGAATCGGCGCAGCGTTTGATCACGCGGAACAAAGTTTCCCTGGTTTTTTGGCTTCCCTCCTATTATCGCGAGAAGATTCGTGCCCTTCCTGGAGTGAAGAACGTAGTGAACGAATCGTGGTTCGGAGGACAGTATAAAGATCAAAAGCCGGAAAATATGTTCATGCAGTTTGGCACCGACCCACAAGAATTTTTCGAGGTCTTCAAGGATCTGCACATCACGCCGGATCAATTAGTAGCCTGGCAAAAAGATCGTTCGGGTTGCGTGGTCGATGCCGAGTTGGCAAAAAAACATGGTTGGAAGCTCGGCGATCGCCTGTTCATCAAGGGCCTGATTTTTCCAATGAACCTGGAATTGAATGTGCGGGGCATCTTTACTTCCCCGCAGCCCACGCAATCGATCTATTTCAACCACGTTTATATAGACGAGGGATTTCCTGCGCTCAAAGGGCGAGTTGGATTTTACGGAGTGTTGGCAGATTCGCCGGAAAACGTGCCCAAGGTCGCTCAGGAGATTGATGAGCAGTTTCACAATGTAGAGCGTCCCACCAAGACGGAGAGCGAGCATGCCTTCCAGTTGGGTTGGATCGCGATGATGGGCAACGTGAAAGCATTTATCCTGAGCATCTGCCTGGCAGTCGTGTTCGCGATTCTGCTGGTTCGCGAGGTGGCGCTTTTGAAGACCCTGGGCTTTACCCGCGGACGGGTGCTGCTGCTTTTCGTCAGTGAAGCGGTTTCGTTGGCGCTGCTAGGCGGCTTGATAGGGACGCTAGGCGCCGCGGGCTTTATCCGCCTCGCCGCCCATGCTCCGGGGATCAGCTTCTTCCTTGCCGGGGTAAGTGTGGGCGCCCCAACTATGCTGGTGTCGCTATTCGTGGCTGCGATTGTCGGGTTTGTGAGCGCGTTTTTACCCGCGTATCACGCTTCTCAGCTCAACATTGTGGAAGGTTTGCGACACATCGGCTGAGCGGGAGACGGTATGGCAATACCTATAAGCTACAACATCAGGAATCTGCGATTGCGCAAGGGCGCGACGGTGATGACCGCTCTGGGCATCGCTCTCACGGTGACTATCGTTATCTTCATTATGGCCCTGCTGGCGGGATT
>QIAS01000520.1:0-484 GCA_003225615.1 Acidobacteriota bacterium
TTCTGCGATTGCCAGAGCGCCGCGCAAGCGCTCATGCCTGCCAGTTCCTACGCAGGTTCGAGCTGCTGCCTTGATCTGGTCCTGCAAATTGACCTTGCTGATTTGCCACGCAGGAACCAAGCCGAAAACCAGGATTGTCAGCGCTGAGACAGCGATAACAAATATCACCACTCCAGAATCGACACTTACCTCGGGCGCGCCAGGTGTCTGCAAGACCGGCAATTGCCCCAGGTACTTCACGCCCGACCACGCACCTAGTAATCCGATGAGGCCGCCAGCAGCTGCAATTGCGACGTTTTCGGCCAACAACTGCCGCACGATGCGTATGCGGGTCGCTCCCAGAGAAATACGAACTGCAATTTCTTTTTGCCTCGTCATGCCTTTGGCGAGGAGCAGGTTGGCAATGTTCGCGCACGCGATCAACAGCACGAACCCAACCGCGCCAAACAAAATAAGAATCAGGAGCCGGGTTCCGCTGCCCACA
>QIAS01000520.1:619-2066 GCA_003225615.1 Acidobacteriota bacterium
TCAGTTGTTCCGCTCCGAAAGCAAGGGGAATCCAGACCTGTCCGCCGCGAATCAATCCGAATCCCTGTGGCATGACGCCAACTACGACCCAAGACTCGCCGTTCAGAGTAATGGCTTTTCCTATAATCTCAGGATCGGTTCCGAAATTGCTCTTCCAGATGGCATGGCTGATTATCACCACGTGAGCCGGCGAACGCGCTTCATCTTCCCGAAATGCTCGTCCACGCTCCGGTTGGACACCAACCGCGGAAAAGAAATTGGGAGTGACGGCGTCGGCGTCCAAACGCGTAGGCGGGTTCCCACGCAAATCGAGATCGGAATGCGCCGTTGCCGCTAAGTAAGTGAAGACTGTGTTCTGGTCCCGCCAGTCCAGATAATTTTGCGCGGAAACATTGGAATTGAAGCCAGCGGGCAGCCTCTCCCACACTGCCATCAGCCGGTCGGCATCGGGATACCGCAACGGCCGCAGCAGCGCCGCATTCACAATGCTGAAGACGCCAGAAGTAGAGGCGATTCCCAGCGCGACTGTCAGGATGGCAATGGCGGAAAATCCGGGAGACTTCGCCAGCATGCGAGTGCCGTAGCGCAGGTCCTGCAGCAGCGAATGCATTACGCCACCTCGACGGTTTCCTCCACCACTCTGCCGTCGAACAGGTGGATGGTACGTTCAGCGTGGCGCGCGAAGCGGGGATCGTGCGTGACCATGCAGATGGTGGCGCCTTCACGGTGCAGGTCGCGCAGCAAGTCCATCACCGCTTCGGCATTGCGTGAGTCGAGATTGCCTGTGGGTTCGTCGGCCAGCAGGATGGCAGGGCTTCCTGCCAAGGCCCGCGCCACCGCTACGCGCTGTTGCTGACCGCCTGAAAGCTGCGATGGATAGTGCTTAGTACGGTGGTTCATGCCAACACGTTCCAAGGCTTGGTGAACCCTGGTCTTGCGCTCGCCTGAAGACATTCCCCGATACGTTAGGGGCAGTTCCACGTTCTCGTAAACATTGAGATCGCCGATAAGATTGAAACTCTGGAAGATGAAGCCAATTTCGCGGTTCCGTATGCGCGACCGCTCGCTGATATTCAAGTTGGCCACGGAATGACTATTCAGCACATAGTTGCCCTCAGTAGGAGAATCCAGCAGCCCGATTAACGCGAGCAGCGTGGATTTGCCGGAACCGGAAGGACCGGCGATGGATACGTACTCTCCCTTGCGGATTTCCATGTGCACGCCCGCGAGAGCGTGGGTCTCCACCTCATCGGTGTAGAAAACTTTGGTGATGTTTTCCATGCGAATCATCGTTCCGGCGTCATTCATCGAATTCCCCTCAGCAGTTTGAGTTGTGTGCTAATCCAGGCGGACTCGGTCATAACTATCCCAGCGCGACATATCTGACAGAACTACCTGGTCGCCTTCTTTGAGTCCTTGCAGAATCTCCACCGTATTCACCGAGCTT
>QIAS01000520.1:2077-2676 GCA_003225615.1 Acidobacteriota bacterium
GGCCGTCGGGATCTAGCTTGAATATGCCAACCGTGCTCTTCTCTTGACCGAGCGCGGGACGCCCCACATAAAGAATGTCAGTAATGCGCTGCAGAGCTATAGTGCCATCCACGCTGAGATCCGGGCGCGCCCCTTGGGGCAATGCACCATCCAGTGCCACATCGACGGTCACCGTGCCGTTCTGTACCGAAGGATCAATACGCATCACATGGCCGGAAATCACGCCATTGTGGGTATCAATGGAAGCCGGCTGCTTAAGCTGAATGTCTTTCGCCTGAGTCTCGGCTATCTTGAGCTCGGCCTTGAGCCGCTCGGGCTGAACAACTTTCGCCAGGGTGGTTCCCGGCGTCACCCATTGGCCAACCTTCAGCGTCTGTTCCTGCAGCACTCCATTAGTTCCGGCACGCACCCGCAGCCCGTCCAGCTGAGTTTGTTTCAGCCGGGACAGTGCACGAAACTGCTCCACTTCCGCCTGCTTCGCCTGGAGCTGCGCTTCTAATACCTGTCCACTGTTCGCCAGCCGCTGGTGCTCGATTTGGTTGCGAATTGCAAGTTCCCGGGCTTTCTCGTCGGAAACTTTCAAGCTGTTCTGAGAAATC
>QIAS01000520.1:2737-5655 GCA_003225615.1 Acidobacteriota bacterium
CAGAACCTGGCTGGCGAGCTGCACCTCGAAATTCTTATAGTCTGCTTCGGCAGCCTTCAGCTTCCACGAGGCATCCAGCGCTTCCTGCTGTAGCTGGGGGTTGCTGAGCTCCAAGAGAACGGTTTCGGCTTTCACGGCGGTACCTGGTAAGACAAGAATCCGGTCGACTCTGCCCTCGGTCACCGCCGGGATCCAGCGAATATCTTCCGGAACCAGCGTACCCAACCCGCGTACTTGACGGAGCATGGGACCGCGTTTCACTGAATCGATCCAAACCGTCGAGCGTTCCACGCTAGGAGCTGCGGGCTTCAGCTTTGAAAGGCCCATGGTGACCAGCGCGACCAGGGCAATGCCGGCCGCGGCGTACACGATCTGGCGGTTGCGTCGCTGCTTTGCTGCAGATGGGCGAGGAATATCCATTTCAATACTGTACGGGCAAGCCTGGTTCCACCCCGTCGGCGTGTTAAGTCTTTGCCTTGCAGTCTGATGTGGTTAGACGAATGGAGCTGGGGATGGTCTCGCTGTTCATTGATGGGACATTACTGTTCGAAAACAGACACTTTGAGCTGGATGACATCAGGATATGGTGTTGAGTTTTCAAAAGAAAAGGCCACCCCGTGGGGCGGCCAACGTGCCATTCTTACTCACTCTCATTGCACAGAATTGAGGGTTGCCTTCGCCTTAGACAATATACCCGTCGGGAGTGTCGCGTAGCCCATACCACGGGCCATTTCTTGGCCGTCGGATAAGCCCCAGCTCAGAAATTGCTTCACGGCACGGCTGCGCTCGGCTGGCGCACCGGAAGCGGGCACATAGATCCAAGTGAAACTGGCGATGGGATAGGAATTCTTTCCTGGAGCCTCGGTCATGGAAATGTTGAAGTCCGCGGAAATGGATTTTTCCACCGCCTTACAGGCCGCGGTAATAGTGTCAGGAGTAGCGCGAACAAACCGTCCTGCGGAGTTTTGCACGCTGCCATAGCCAATGTCGGAGCGCCGGGCGAAATTCAGCTCGACATAGCCGATGGCGCCGGGGTGGGCACTTACCTTTTCCACCATGTCTTCTCCGCGATTGGCCTCCATGCCCACTGGCCACTTGGGCGAAGCGCTCCTGCCTACTTGCGCGCGGAACTCTGGGCTGGTCTTGGAAAGAAAGTCACTGAAGATGTAGTTGGAACCTTTTCCCGGCGTGCGATGCACAACCTCGATCGGCAGATCGGGCAGGCTCGCGCCCGGATTGAGCTTGGCAACGCGAGAATCCTTCCAGTTCTTAATTGTCCCCAGATAGATTTGCGCCAGCACTTCGCCTGAGAAGTACAGGTCAGGAGTGCCTGGCAGATTGTAAATGGGAACAATTCCTACAATCACTGTAGGAAGCTGCACGAGCGATACCTTGCCGCCATGCATTTGTTCCTGGCTGAGAGGTATTTCACCGGCGGCAAAATCTCCTGAGCCTTCGCTGATCTGGCGAATACCTTCCATGGTGCTCATGGAAAGGTATCGCACCTGGATACTGGGATTGTTCTTGTTAAATTCCTCGGTCCATGCCGTATAGAGATTTATGGGCACATTGGAGCCGGAACCGACGAGAGAAATCTTGCTTTGGGGTGCATCGGATGCTGCAAACAGCAGTAAGCAGCCGGCTATGGCGACCAGAGATGAGCAGGCAAACACTCTTCTAAGCAATTGCATCAAGCTGTCCTTAACACAAGAATACGTAATGAATCATGACTGCCTTCGCAGCTTGCTTGACTGAAAGTGTATTCGCTTCTCTCCTTTGAGTAAGTGGGGAATTCAGCTTCAGGGTAACTCTGTTGGTTACGCCTTTTCCGGTCCCCGCACCTCGCGGTTTGCTGTAGGCTTGATTCCAAAACGATCCCGCCCGAATTCACGTCATATTCAAATAATATTCATTTGTTTTTAACAAATGATACATAGCATCAACTGCTCCGACCGAATCCTTAACGGATGGTTAAGAGTGCAGGCGCGAGTTGTGTTTGCGTCTTAGTTTCTCCAGGAGAATGCAAAATGAAGAGCGTTTTGGCTTTGGCGCTGTGGTTGGCATTCAGTTGCAGTTTGTTTGCAGCGCCGCCTCAACAAAGTTCCACGAGCGGCGCATCGAGAAAAAAAACAACCGGCGCGACCACTTCCACCAGCGGAAAGCTCGACAGACTAGAGCAGGCGATCGAAGCCCAACAACAGCAGATTCAACAACTCCGTCAGGAGCTGCAAAGCCGTGACCAGACCGTCCAGCAATTGCAGCAGCGTTTGGACCAGAGCCAGAGCACCGCCACGCAAGCCGCCAGTAAGGCTGATGCAGCGGCCAGTCAGGCTATCCAGCAGCAGGAGGCAGTCACGGAACTTAAGACCGACGTGAACGACCTGAAGCAGAATTCCACGTCGACAGCCCTCAGCCTGCAGGAAACACAGAAAAGTGTTCAATCGGCCAACGAGAGCCCTATAGCTCTGCACTTCAAGGGGATCACCATCACGCCCGGTGGCTTCCTGGCGGCAGAAACCGTATACCGCAATCGCTCGCTGGCCTCTGACATTAACACCCCGTTCAACAGCGTGAACCTGCCCGGCGCTTCGCAAAGCCATCTCTCCGAATTCTTTGCCTCCGGACGCCAGTCGCGTGTTTCCATGCTGGCTGAAGGCAAGCTGAAGAGCGCCAAGCTGACCGGCTATGTGGAAGGCGACTTCCTCTCCGCCGGCGTTACCTCCAATAACAATGAAAGCAACAGTTACACCTTCCGCCAACGCCAAGCTTGGGGACAAGCCGCTGTGAAGGGATGGAACTTCACCGGCGGCCAGATGTGGAGCCTCGTTACCGAGACTAAGAAAGGCTTGGACAATCGCTCTGAAGCTTTGCCCATGGCCTTCGATGCACAATATACTGCCGGCTTTAGTTGGGCCCGC
>QIAS01000521.1:0-1967 GCA_003225615.1 Acidobacteriota bacterium
CTCGCCGAATATGAAGGTCAGCTTCGACTTCACAAAACGCATTACGGGAGGCTTGGAGTACTACGGCTCCTATGGGCCGATCACCGGCTTTGATCCATTGGCCGAGGAGCAACAACAGTTTTTTCCCAGCATTGATCTGGACCTCGGCCCGCAGTGGGAGTTCAATTTCGGCGTGGGTGTGGGGGCAACGCGATCTACGGATCACCTGCTGGTGAAGTGCATCATCGGACGACGCTTCAGTTGGGGACGAGATCGGAAGAGGGGGATGGGCAAGGGAACGCCGCCATCCCAGAAGCCGTGAACCCAGACCTAGCCAATAGGTTCAGGCGACGGCGGCAACGACGGGTTTTCCGGCGGGGCCTGGATCGAGATCGGTGGCGCTGGGGGCGGAAGAGGGTGTAGCAGCGCGTCAAGTTGGGGATATCGTGCTGCAAGAAAGTAAATGGAATACGCGGGAAAGAAGACGACCGCGGGCACGGAGACCAGTGAGACCGCATAGATAATTATTGCCAGCAGAACGCTTCCGATCACAATTGCCAGGGTGATGGTGTACAGGGTCCACTTCAGCCCCGCTGCCTTGCCTCCAAATACTGCGAGGGCGCCCAATCCGGCGAAGGGGATGAGAATGATCAGGATTACGATGCTTGCGACAATGCCAATCACGACCGCTGCGCCCAGGGCCATCACAACCTTCATACCGACGTAGCCGGCATAGCCACCTTTCTCGTTTTTCAACATGGGCAAAAGCCGCCGCCAGGCCTGCAGGGCGCTCACGTCTTCCAGTGCCATTTGCGGGACCACGAAATCTTTCGTGAACACGTGCACAAGCAGCCAGCAGACCATGAGAGCCAGGAAGATGAAGAACAGCACCATGCCGCCGAGGATCAAGGGGACCATATGTTGGCTTGGCTGGTTCCACCATCCTGCCGCGAGAACCAGGGCGGCGGGAATCCCGATCAGGATGGTTAAACACACCAGCATCACGACAGACAGAACCAACTGGAACAGGAAGAGACGGAAGCCGGGACCTTGGCGGCGTGTCCAGTAGCGGCCGATCTCGCAGTATTTAGCGACAACGCTGTCGAAGAGGATGAAGCGAAAAACGCTGTTCACGTACATGAGCAACAGCATGAGAACCAATCCCGCGATTACCAGAACGGCAATCAATCCCGCGAGAAGGACCGGATTCATAGGAGGCAGAGAAGGCAAGCTCAGCAGATGGTTGGAGCCGCCAGTGCGAGTAGTAGGCACCTGGAAATTGGTGTTACAGCCGCCGGAGTTGAGTTCTCCAGCGAGCAATCCGACGAGCGCCAGGCGGGCCCATTGGCCCCAACGAAACGGTTGCAGCAGTTGCTGCTTGGTATGGTGAAAGGCCGGGCTAATGGAATCAATGGCGGAGATTGGCACATCGTCCTCGCGAGCAAGGTACTCCCGGGTGGGGGCAGGGTCAAGGAAGGACGAAGGGGAAGTACGAGGGACGAAGTACGAAGTAGGAATGCTGATTGTCGATTTTCAATTTTGGGTCAAATCCACTTCGAACCCCGTACCTCGTAATTCGTAATTGTGTTGGGTGTTAACCTTTCCCTCAATTGCCTCCGGGGCAAAGGCGGGATATGCTGCCAAGCGAAACTTCCTGAACCATGGCCAATCTTTTCGAACTGCCCCGGTATATTGCAATCGAGGGTCCTATACGCGTCGGCAAGACTACGCTGGCGCAGATCCTGGCTGAGCGGCTGAACGCGCAGCGGGTGATGGAACCGGAAGAGAATCCTTTTCTGGGTGCGTTTTACCAGGGGGAACGGGGCGCCGCCTTCCAGGCGCAGCTTGCATTCCTGATTCGGAGGTTTGAGCAGTTGCGGGCGCTCGATTTGGGGGCGCGTTCGCAGAAAACTGTGATCGCGGACTTCATTTTCGAAAAAGACAAGCTCTTTGCCTGCCTCAATATCAACGATCAGGAACTTGAGACT
>QIAS01000521.1:2007-2420 GCA_003225615.1 Acidobacteriota bacterium
TCATCTACCTGCAGGCCACGCCGGAGGTCTTGAAGAAACGCCTTAGGAAGAAGAACTCAGCGGGAGAAAAGGCTAACAACGAGGATTACCTGGAAGAAGTCATCAAAGCCTACGAGCATTTTTTCTTTCATTACACCTCGTCGGACCTGCTGATCGTGAACACGTCTGAGATCGACTTCGTAGAGCGCAATGAAGACCTGCAGCAACTGTTGCGCAAAGTCACGGCACCGATTAAAGGGACGCAGTATTTCTTGCCATTGGGCGCGCAGGAAGCGGCTTCGGCATAGCGCGAGCCTGGCGGCAATCACCTTTGTGCTAAGTGTAAGCAGTCTAAGCAGTTACTCTCCTGTCGACCACCGTCCAGTAACCACTAGCCACTGCTTTTGTTTGCGTCTACAATATGCTTGTTCGAA
>QIAS01000155.1:0-8036 GCA_003225615.1 Acidobacteriota bacterium
GCCAGCTCTTCTTCGCTTTTCACGGCACGCGCCATGTCAAATTCAACATCGAACGGCACCAGTTCGAAAGAACCCTGAGCCAGTTCGCGATAATCCCGCACCGGCATGATGAAGTTCATGCCATAGATGCCGAGGCGCTTCCACTTACGCTCCATGGCGCGCTCGCGCAGCCACTGGCCGGGAACATCGGGCCAGACCTGATCTTTCACCCACGGTTTCGCTTTATCGCCAATCCAACGCGCCTCGCGCGGGAAGACAAGCGTCGGCTCGCCCTCCAGCGGCAATAGCACATAAACGTAGCGATGCACGATCTCAAAACCCGAGACGTAGAACACCGCCCCTTCAAATCCGGCGTACTGGTTCCCGCACACGATCAGCGAATCCAGTCCGTTCTGCGCCATACGCGAACGAATGTTCTTATAACGACGCTCGATTTCACTTTGGCTTGGCAACGTGTCCTCGGCTACTGCACACCGCACAATTGAGCTGCTGTAAGCGCGTAGATCTTGGTAATATCCACCAGTGTTTTGATCGATACTTTCTCGCCTTCCTTATCCCGCGGTCCACTCGACGGCCCATAGTTCACGGTTTCAATTCCATAACGCGTCAGCACTCTGAGCACCACACCACCACATCCCGCTTCGGTAGCGCTCCCATCACCTGCTGATGGTTCTTTTCAATCGCTTGCACCATCGGATGATCGACACTGATCGAGGCGCCGGGAACGGAAACATATGTTTCAAACTCCAATCCCCATTCAGGATGCTTCTTCTCCAGATCGAAAAAGACCTGCTGGATCTCGCGTCGCGCCTCGCTCATGGCGATGTTCGGCGGCACGCGAACATCCAGAAAAAGATCAGCCTTCTCGGGCGTGCGGCTGGCCCGCCATGCATGGCCGCCGCGAATGCCGCCGAGGTTTACGATCGCCTTCTTGCCGCCGTAGGCCGCCTTTTTCTCCCACGCGGTAATCCATTCCATGATCGTGCCCATGACCTCGTACATGCGGCGAATCGAATTCATCTCTTCGCGGCCCTCACAGAAAGCCGTGTGCACATAAATTCCGCTGCACGAAATGCGCACCCAGAGCGAACCAAAGTGTTCCAGCACAACATTCATATCTGTGGGCTCGCCCAGGATGCACATGTCCGGCAAAATTCCGTGATTCACCAGGTAGTGCGTGCCGAACCCGTAACCGCGATATTCTTTTCCTCTGAATTCACCCCACTGCGTCTTTTCGATCTCGCCCGCTACAGCGGCAACAATGACGTCCCCGTTAAGTTTTACCCCAGCCCGAAGCAGTGCTTTTACGGCATGCGTGTAGCACACCAGCGCGCCCTTCATGTTGTAGATGCCGAGCCCGTAAATCATCCCGTTTTTGATCACGGCATGCGGCTTGTAGCCGATCCCGTTAAGGAACTCCTCATCCCCAGTGTTCGAAGTATCCATGTGGCCGTTGAACATCAGGTTCTTGCCGCCACCGCTACCTGTCCAACGCCCGACCACGTTGGCACGACCTTCTTCAACCTCCTGCCACGTGACATCGAGTCCCAACTGACGGAGGGTATTCTGCATGTATTCCGCCATCTGCAACTCCCCGCCCGTAGGGCTTGGAATGTTGATGACGTCGCAGCTCATGGCCACGATTTCTTCTTCCTTCACCTCTGCGAGAATCTTCTCGCTCAGCTTGGCATCGAGGCCGGATGTCTGTCTCTGCTTTGGAGTATGCACTGTGAGTTAAGTTCTCGCTTACTACGTAGTGCTTGCCTTCATTCCGGCACGAGCTAACCGAAAATCATCCGGATAAGTGCACAACTTTTCACTGCCGTTTTGCGTGATAAGAAAATTGTCTTCGAGGCGCAGTCCACCGCCTCCTGGCCAATAGATTCCCGGCTCGATGGCGAGCACCATATTCTTGCGCATAGTCCCGCCGCCTGCTTGGTGTGCGTAGGGAAATTCATGAGCCCGAGCCCCGACTCCATGGCAAATGGGATGCGAGGGTTGCCCCGCATATCCGCCTTCCGCAATCCGCGCACGAATCAGCCGGTCCAAGTCGGGAAAGCTCGCGCCTTCACGCGCAAATGCCACGCCTTCGTTAAAGACTTTCAACAACAAGTCGAGCAGCTTGTGATATTCAGCAGTAAGTTCGCCGGGGCAGGCATTCTTGGTCAGATCGGTCCAATATCCATCCACGCAAACCCAGATCTCAAATAAGGTTGGCTCATTTTTCTGGATTGGGCGATCTCCCGTCGCCGTAAACGTGGCGATCCCTTTGCCCGACCACACCAGGGTAAAGGCGCGCGCCATCTCAACCTTGCCTTTATACCCCACCCCAATGCCGTGCACGAAGCTTTCATACATGCCGCCAACTTCGCTCTCCTTCATGCCGGGACGCATGTGGTCACGCGTGTAATCCATTGCCAAAGCCGCCAATTCATTTGCCAGGCGCATCCGCTCAATTTCCTGGCTGGTTTTGATGGCACGGGCCTCGTTGAGCAGCGGTGTCGCGTCCACCACCTCGCCGGCAACTTTTCGGAAAGCATCGAAGTAGAACTGCGTGGGAGTCGTCGGCTCACCGACCATGCGATCAGCGCTTTGCGTTCCCATGTTCAATTCAATGGCGACTTTGTCCGTCAACCCGCGCTCTTTCAAAACCGCAAGAGCCATATCCAACGCGCGGTATTGTGGAGGCCGCGGATCGCGCTCGTCGTAACCCTTGAACAGCCGGATATCTCTCGTCCAGGAGTTGCGCTGCGCATCGGCCAGTTGCGGTTCCAGCGTAATCAGGGTAGCCTCGCCCTCACACGGAAACACCACCGCGTCATATCCCTTCATGCACCAGTAGTTCGTGAGATACACGATGTTGTCGGGCGCGCGCACCACGAGCGCGCTAAGGTCCTGGTCCTTCATCATCGACCGCACCCGCTCGAGTTTCACATTGTCAACAGGCCAAGTCATAATCACCTGTAGAGACGCGGCTCGCCGCGTCTCCAGCACTATCCGCCGGCCCTCCCCTGCACCACCACCGGCCGATTCTCCTCCTGAAACTTCCACGCCGCTTCTTTGCCCCTGATCAACCGGTACACCGTGGTGTGCAAAGGCGCAGAGACACCGAGGCGCTCGGCCTCACGCGCAATAGCGCCGCTGAGAAAATCAACCTCCGTCGGCAACTGATGCCGCACGTCATACAACATCGACGTGGGATGATTCGTCATAGCCCCGATCTTGTTCATCGCCCAGGGATCTTCGTGAAGTTTCACGCCCGCCGCTGCGGCCACCTGCTTTCCCTCCGCAATCAATTCATGCAGCAAATGGCCCAAATCGTCGAATTGTTTCTCCGCTGCAAAATGCGGGGAATGTGGTAACCCCGTCAACGCGGAGACACCATTCACCGACGCATTGAAAATCAGTTTCGACCACTGCGCGGGGCGCGCATCTGCGAGGGCTTCCGCCTTCAGATCACCCGCAATAATCAGGTTCGCCGCCTCCTGCACGACAGACATCGGTGTTTCTCGCGGCTCAAATGGACCAAGCCACGTAGCTGTGTCCAATTCGTACTGGACATGCGTATCGCTGTGACGAGTGCCGCTCATGAATGTGGTGCCGCGAATGACCTGGCCTCCAGTATGGGCAGCGATGATCTCTTCGCTTCCCAACCCATTTTGCGCGGAAATAACTGCGCCGTTATTAAAGTGACCACCGGCATCCGCGATCGCCTCTTCCACCTGAGTCGCCTTGGTCGCCACAATGCCCAGATCGAAATCGCGAGGAAGCTCCTTGGCCGTTGTAGTCGCCTTCAGCGACACGGAAAAACTGTGCTTACCGGAAACGCGAAGCTCCTCCTGATTCAATGCCCGCGCATGATCTTCCCGCCGTACCAGCGCCCATACCTCTGCAACCCGCGCCAGATGTGCCGCGTAGAGGCTCCCAATGGCGCCGCAACCGATAATGCACACTCTCTTCATTCAAAGCGCGACGCATCCTACACCCGCCGCTCAACCTTCACCAGTTTGTCCGCCTGGCAGATTTCTTTTCCCACTAGCGCCCGGAACAAACTATCCGCATTATTAAACGAGTCCTCGATGATGATTCCTTCCGAGAACAGTGCATCCTGCAACGCAGCCGAGATAGTGTGAATCGGCGCCGCGCCGCCTTCACCCATTCCTTTCGCGCCGCTGTAGCTGTGCGGGGAAGGCGTGGCCGTGTGTCCGTACTTTACCTTCGGCATATTCACCGCAGTTATGGGAGTGTAGTCGCTGAAGGTAGACGTCAGCATGTTGCCCACAGCATCGTACAGGCAGTTCTCCAGCAACGCCGCGCCTATTCCGTGGGCGGTCGCCCCATACACCTGGCCCTCCACAATCGGAGGATTGATCACTGTCCCGCAATCATCCACGGCAACATAGTCAAGAATCTTGGGGATGAACGTCTCGCGGTCTACCTCGACAATAGCGATATGCAGCTGCGAAGCATAGGTAAGCGTCAGGTTGCCGTATTTTTTCTGCTTGTCCGGAACCTTAAATGGCGCGCGCCAGATATACCGGCAATTCAACGTAATTTCGTACAACTCGGTGGGCAGCACCGCGCTGTTCACATTGACGATGTTGGCCAGTCCCCAATAGTTGATCGACTTCCCGTTGCTACGCGCGCGAATTTCCGGACCCTGCGCTCCCATGCCGAATTCCAAATCATCCGGCTTGCTCTCGAGCACATAAGCCGCCAGGCGCGTCATTTCAGCCTTGAGTTTTTGTGCTGCACCGTGCACCGCCGACAGGCCTGAGACTGCAAACTGGCTGGCGTACG
Source organism: Acidobacteriota bacterium (assembly GCA_003225615.1). Taxonomy (GTDB): domain Bacteria; phylum Acidobacteriota; class Terriglobia; order Terriglobales; family Acidobacteriaceae; genus QIAS01. Next base: position 4,801 of record QIAS01000155.1, read on the forward strand.
TTCCGGAAAATCCGGTATGCACGTTGCGCTCGGTATCGAAACCCGTGCGCACCGTCACCAAGTCAGGCGAAATCTTTAATACATCCGCCACCACCTGGGCTGCCGTGGTTTCGTGCCCTTGTCCCTGCGGACACGATCCGACGGCCACGACCACTTCCCCATAGATATCGAGTTTGCAGTTCGCTCCTTGCGAGTTGCCGGAGAACGGCGCCCCTGGATTCACAATCTGTGACTGTCCAAAATTATTCGTTCCGGAATCGAGAGTCGTGCCGATGCCAATGCCCATCAGCCGGCCTTCTTTGCGCGCCGCGGTTTGCTTCTTCTTCCACTCCTCCCACCCGATCAGCTCTTTCGCCAGCGCCAGCATTTTCGGGTAGTTCCCTGAGTCATACACGCAGCCGTTCGGAGTGGTGTAAGGAAATTCTTCCGGACGAATGTAATTGCGCAAGCGCATCTCGTCAGCCGGAATCCCAAGTTCATGGGCACAGATATCGATGACCCGCTCCAGAAACCAGAGATGCTGCATGCGCGAATAACCGCGATTGGGCCCCACCGGACATTTATTCGTAACCGCCTGCGTGAAATCAATTCGTGCATTCCGGAAGCGATAAACGCCGGGAAAAACCTGCGACCAGATCACGCACCCAAGCGGCTCGTAACGCGGGTAGGCCCCGCAATCATCAATATGGCGCGAGGTAATTGCGGTAATCACTCCATCCTTGTCCAGCGCCACGCGCGTATCGCGGAAAGTGCGCTCGTTGCCGTGTGCGCTTGAGGTCATGTGCTCGGAACGCGTCTCCACCCACTTGATCGGCCTGCCTCCCGCCTTCTTGGAAGCCAGCGCGCACACCGCCATCTGCGGATAGCTGGTAATTTTGATTCCGAAACTGCCGCCAATGTCGGAAGTCTGCACCCGAATTTTGTCAATATGAACGTTGAGGTGCGCAGCCAGAAATTGAATGGCGAAAGAAGGAAATGAATTGTTGCAGGAATAATAAATGTAGTCGTCTTTGGGATCCCATTGCCCGATGACTACGTTGTTTTCCAGCGGCGTGCTGGAAAACCGGTGGAAGTGCAAGCGGTCGACCTCCACTACATGGGCTGCGTCCCGGAATGCCTTCTCTACATCGCCATACTCGAAAACACCGTTCCAGATTTTGTTCGTGCCAGCCTCTTCATGCAGAATGCTTTGGTCCGCCAGTGCCTGTTGCGCATCCACCACAGGATCCAATGCCTCATATTCCACGTTGACCAGTTCTGCAGCATCGTTTGCAATCTGCGGGGATTCCGCCACCACCGCCACGACCGGCTCGCCCTGGTAACGAACTTTGGAGACGCCCAACGGATAGTCGCGAACTTTCGAATCCGGTCCAATTTCGATAAAAGGCTGAGTCTGCGGCACTATTTCCTTACCGGTAAGTGTGCAAATGACTCCGGGCAGCGCGTCAGCCGCCGAAGTGTCAATGCTCACAATCTTCGCGTGCGCGTAGGGAGAACGCACGAAGTGCAAGTAAGCCATTTCGCGCAGCTTGATGTCATCGGCAAACTTGCCGCGACCGCGTAACAGCCGGTCTTCTTCCTTGCGCGGTACCGCTCGCCCGACCCAATTTTGCGTTTCAGTTCCTGCCACACGTTCTCCCTAACCCAGATGCCGCACTGCTAGGCCGTTTCAGATACCTGTGTTCCCGCACTGCCGCTCTCGCGGGTTAATGCCGCCTGCAAGCTATCAATCAATTTCTGAACGTTCTTCTTGCCTAGTGGCTCCAGCAGTCCTCCTGCAACGGATGTTAATCGCCCAAAAATCTGTGCCTCGCCCTGCCAAGCCACTTGAGCTCCCTCATTGGCGGGAGTCACATCAAATCCCGCAACCAGCGACACGTTTCCTCCTGCCACGCTTCCCTGTCCCTTATACTGCGCGCGCTTCGGACGGTCCGCTTCCGCGAGATGCATCTTCACGTCCGCGGCCCCCTTGATGTAGGAAACTCCAACGTTCACTTTGACGGTAAAATGCGTCGCATCCTGCACCGACAGATTCTGAAACTCCGGCAACAGTGGGGCAAACTTATTCGGGTCCGTCAGAAAGTCATAGACTTCTTCCGGCGTGCGTTTGACCTCAAACTTGCCATTAAACTTAATCGCCATTTCCTAGGCCCCTTTTGCGCTCTGTGCCGCCAGCCGAATTGCTTTGAAAATGTTCTGATATCCGGTGCAGCGACAAGTATTGCCGGCGATTGCCCTCCCAATGTCTTTATCGCTGGGTTGTCGATTATGCGACAAGAGTTGGTACGCGGAAATCAGCAGACCAGGCGTGCAATAGCCGCACTGCAGCCCATATGCGTCGCCGAAGGCTTTCTGAATGGGATGGAGCTTGCCATCCTTCTCCAGTCCCTCCACCGTCAGGATGTCGGCTCCATCAGCCTGCACCGCAAATACGGTGCACGATTTCACCGCCGCGCCATTCATCAGCACCGTGCACGCGCCACAGTAAGTGGTATCGCAGCCGACATGCGTGCCGGTTAAATCCAACACTTCCCGAAGCAGTTCCACAAGCAACAGACGCGGTTCAACCTCAAGCGTATGTTGCTTGCCATTGACCTTTCGCTATCAGGCATAGATGTGGCTGACCTCGACCCGTTCCCCGCGAGCGCGCCGCATGGCAATCTCGAGCGCACGTTTCACCAGCGCCCCGACCAGCGCCCGCTTATATTGCGCCGAACCCCGCATATCGGATTGCGGATCGCTTGCCGCGCGCGCCGCTTCTGCGGCCGTCACAATAAGCTTGTCGCTGATCTTCTGTCCCCGCAATGCAGATTCGGCTTCGGTGGCCTTGATCGCGGTTAGGCCAACGCATCCCATCGCGATCGCCGCGTCCTTGCAGACATCGCCATCCATCGAGAGTTGCACGGCAACACTTGCCGTCGGATACACCGGCGCCGTGCGTTTGAAACCCAGGTACGCTCCTCCGCTGTTCTTTGGTGGAAGCTTAACCACGATCTCTCGGACCAGTTCATCGTGCCCCAATAGCGTGGTGTATGCATCGGTGATGAATTTACTGAATGGCACCGTGCGCTCGCCTTTTGGCCCAAGGCAATGAACTTCAGCATTCTGCGTAAGCAGCACGGTGGCCCAATCCCCGCTGGGATCGGCTTCAGCGACTGAACCGCCAATCGTGCCCCGGTTGCGTATCTGCACATCGGCAATTCCGGCAGCGCAGTCGTGAATAATGGGCACCTTTG